>JAWOIK010000335.1:0-10964 GCA_046484705.1 Ignavibacteriaceae bacterium
AATTTCAGAAAAAAAATATTCAAAGCCTCACTAATGTTAGATTAAGTGATCACAGAATTCTTTCAGAGGAACCATTTGGTTTTGTTACACAGCCATATTATTCAAAAAAAATGAATTCAATGATATTTGGCTACCATCGTTCTCATGAACTTGCAACATTAAAGCAGTTTGATCTTTGGAATTTTAAGAAATCAAAAACAATTACTTCGCTTCAAACACCAAGTGCAATCGGGGTTGCATCCACTGCGTTTGACGATAGTTTGGATATTATTTTTTATACAACTAATAACAATCAACTTTATCGTGATATTCGATTGTATGATTTGAAAAGTAATAATGATAAAATGTTATTTGAGGATTGCAGAACCGGTCATCTGACGATTTCATCCGGCAAGCATGAATTGTGGGGCATACAGCACAATGCCGGAAATGCAATTCTGGTTAAATCTGAATATCCATTTCAGGTTCTTGAAACTATGGTTATCTTTGAAACAGGAGATGAAATCCAGCAGCTTTCCGTAAATAATAAAGGAGATTTTCTTGCTGCAGTTCTTCATCGTTCAAATGGAAATCAGTCAATTATAATTTCTGATCTTTCCATTATTAAAAATGGAGGCAAATTTCAATTTAATACTATCTCATCTTCCGGTTCACCTGAGAATCCTTCCTGGTCTGCAGATGATAATTATTTAGTTTGGAATGCATATACAAACGGTGTATCAAATATTTACCGTTGTGATCTGCGAACCGGTGAAATTAAACCTCTTACGCATACCGTTACCGGTTTTTTCAAACCTGTTTACATTTCAGAGGACTCACTGTTTGTTTTTGAGTTTACATCTGAAGGATTTAAGCCATCAATTATTTTTAATATTCCGGCAGAAAGGTTGCCGGCTATAAATTATCTTGGACAGCAGGTTATAGACAAAAATCCGGAAGTTATTGATTGGGCATTGCAAAATGTTTCCGAAATTTCCGGCCAATCTGATTTTACGGATCAGCAAAAGTTCAATTCACTGAGTAATCTTCAAATTCAGACTTTCATTCCGACAATATCGGGATTTCAAAAAAGTAAAGTGCTGGGTATTTTTTCTAACATTTCCGACCCCTTGTTAAGGAATGAAATATCAATTGAAGCGGGTATCTCACCGTTCAAAGAGATTGCTAATGAAATCAGATTTCATTTAAAGTTTAAATATGATATTTATCAGAGATTTTATTTGGCAGCGGAACATAATCCGGCTGATTTTTTTGATTTATTTAATGACAGAAAAAGAGGAACATTAGGCAACCGGTTTGCGGTTGGTCATAATGATTTTTGGGTATATGATAACCCATTAAAAATTAAACAAACTACAGAATTGTCTTATTATACTGATACCAGATTTATTAACGATAACCAGACAGAGGTTTCTGAACCGGATTTTTTTGTGTTCAGGACCGAATTTGAATATAAAAATTTAAGACGAACAATAGGCAGTTTCGATTTTGAACACGGAAATCATATAAAATTTCACCTGCAGGGATTTGGTGCTGATATGGAAAAATTTGAAGTTGCACCAGGAACATATTTGGAATGGGATTACTATTCGCTTTACTTGATGCCGCATAACATATTAAGATTAAAATTTTCAGCCGGTTATCATTATTTAAATGAGCAAATTTTACAAGCACAGTTTTTCTTTGGCGGGTTCGGAAACAGGGAAGTTGAAAATGAACCGGTTCGACAATATGAAAAAGTTTTCAGATTTCCAGGAGTTCCAATCTACTCAATACCGACGGATAATTTTCTGAAATTTATGGTTTCAAATATTTTTCCACCGCTCAGATTTGAATCACCCGAAATAATTGGACATTATATAAAGAATATAAATCTTTCTTTATTCAGTCAGGGTTTGATTACCAGTATACCCTCTGCAGATAAATGGGTTGATGCCGGTGCGCAGTTAAATATAATGTTCAGTCACTGGTATAACCTGGAATCTACTCTTTCTGCTGGTTTTGCAAAAGCATGGTGGAAAGGTGGAAATGACACGGAATGGTTTATATCCTACAAGATTTTAAGTGATTAAGTGATAGGATATGATTTCACTTCATTGGCATAAGGTTTGTTCATTATTTATTTTTAAAGAATTATATTCGGTTGGTAAAAGTTTAAGTTTTAATTAGAAGAAATTTGAAATGAAGTTCTCTGAATTCAAAAAAAATATTGATGATGGTTTTAAAAACTCTTCCGACTTCGAAGAAACCTCCGAACGTGCTAAAAACCTTGAAGTAATTTTAAACATACTTAACACAATTAACCGGACACTTATTCTGGAAGATGTGCTTGAGCTTGTATTAAAGAATGCAATAAGAATCACAAATTCTGAACGAGGTTTTATTGTACTAAAGAATCAACTCGGCAAACTTGATTATAAACTTGGATTAGACAATAATAATAACCAGCTTCCTGAGAGCCTTTTCCAGATAAGTAATTCTGTTGTGGAAGACGTTTTTTATCATGGACAGTCCAGATTTATTGAAGGAGCTCAGAGCGACACAAATTTTGACACCAGTAAAAGTATCCTGCGGTTAGATCTTCAAACCATATTATGTTCTCCTCTTATAACTGATAGTAATAAAATAGGTGTTATTTACGTTGATAGCCGGCACCTTCATAAAATCCGGGAAAAAGAAATTACCAATACATTCGAAATACTTGCAGGACAGGCTGCATCGGCTATAAGAAATGCACAATTATATAATGCACAATTAAATGCAAACAATGCCTTACAGGAAGCTAATACTCAGCTAATTCAGGCTGAAAGAAAAACACTTAAATCGAGTATTGATGCTGAAATAGGGCAATCCCTGCAGGTATTGGTTCACATGGCTTTGCTTGAAAATGAAAGTCTGATGCGCGTAATTGAAAAATCGCAGAAAGAATTTGAAATTAATTTTCCTAAAGCTGACACATTTATTTTTGATCGTTTAAAGTTAAAAACCAAAGTGGCCATAGACAGTATTCGTGGGATTCAAAAGTATGCCCAGGTATTAATGGAAACCTCTATCATGAATCTTAATAAGGATAGTGGTGATTTGAATAAAACAATCCAGTCGGTAATAAGATATATTTCACCGATGAAAAAGTTTCAGGCAATAACATTCAACACAGAGCTGAACAATCTTCCATTATGTAATTATGATTCTGAACAGATTCAGCATCTGCTTGTGCATCTGTTTACAAATTCAGCAACAGCCAGGAAAGATGCAACGATAACCATTAAGGCATTTGTTAAAAACAATTCAATTTTAATAATGGTTGAAGACAATGGACCAGGCATACCCGCTGATATGAGAAAAAATCTATTTAATCTTTTCAGTGTTGGTAAAACAAGTTATGGATTGTTTTTATGTAAAAGTATTGTCGAAAGGCATAGAGGTACTATACATCTAATTGAAAAACCATCCGGAACATCATTTGAAATCACTTTGCCGTTAAATTAAAATGAAAAGTGAATTAGTTAAATATCTGGAAATGCTGTATAAGAATTTGCGTAATCCTGTTCAGGTAATTGATGAGGAAGGTAAAATCATTTATGTTAATGAGGCATTTATAATTACCTGGGGCTTCAACCTTAATGAATTAACTGAATATTCAGTTTTTAGTGATAACCTGTTAAAAGACAACGGTACGTTTGATCTTATAAAATCCAATTTTAATGGTAAAGAATACAATACATTTAATAACTATCGGGATTCGCTGCTTACTTCCAGGGAAAATTCTATTCCAATATTACGCACAAGTATTTTTACCATTAATCATTTTGGACATAAGTATGTCGTCCTGAATCATGAAGATATTACTGATATGGTATTAACTGAAGAAGAGGTTAAAAAAGCCAGGGATGCTAATAAAGAATCAGAACGATTAAAAAATAATTTTCTTAATGTACTTTCACATGAATTAAGAACACCATTAAATATAATTCTCGGTTACTCGTCGCTTATTAAGGATAACCTTTCAGATAAAATAGGTGCTGAAGAAAAAGTTTATCTGGATAATCTTCACAGTGGTAGTGAAAGGTTATTTAAAAGTATAACTCAGATGCTTGAATTTGCTCAACTTGAAGCCGGCAATTATGCTATGAATATCGAGACAATCGATCTTATCAGTTTCTTTCAAAGTTGTTTAACCAATCATAAAAAAATTGCACAGAAGAAAAATCTTCAGCTAAGAACTCATTTTACGAATAAAAAAGTTTATGTAGATGCAGATATTCATTGTGTTGAGAATGCATTCAATAACCTGATTAATAATGCCATAAAATTTACACACCAGGGATTTGTTGAAGTTGAGGTTGATGTTCTTGAAGAAAGGGATCTTGCACTTTGTCGTGTTAAAGATTCCGGAATCGGAATATCAACAAATTATCTTGATCACCTTTATCAGCCTTTTAGCCAGGAAGATCTTAATATTGGGCGTAATTTTGAAGGTAATGGGCTCGGACTTGCATTGGCTAAGAGATATATTGAAAGAATTGGTGGTTCACTGCTGGTAGACAGTATTAAAGGCGTTGGATCAACTTTCACATTTACCATACCATTAACACAAAATCTTAATTACAAAAACCGGGTCTCTGCCGAAGAGGAAAGAAGTAAAGGTACCAATAAAATTCTAATGCTCGATGATGCCGGTGATTCTTTTGAACTGATAAGAGCCTTTCTTAAAAAAGAATATGAAATTATTAATTATTCGATCAGAGATTTTAAACTTGAATATATTCGTGATGTAAACTTCAGCTTTGTAATTTTTGATGTTAATAAAAATTACTGGCAGCAGGGTATGCTGATATGTAAGGATATAAAGAAGAATGATCCTTTCAAAAGACCAATAATTATTATTTCGAGTGAATATATCGAAGAGAAAATAAAAGAATTTTACAAAGCAGGAGCAAGAAAATTTCTTGTCAAACCCTTTGGAAAAAATGAACTACTTAAAGTTCTTCAGGAAGCTGCGGAATAATCATTTCACTTTATACAATTGCCACCACGGAATTTTTGGAGATTCATGATGCTCATGATGATATCCAAAAAAATAACAGCTTAACATTGCCCACAAATGATTTTTTCCCTGTGATCTTGCATTGTGAGGAAGCATACTTTTAGTGTGCGGGTATTTATGAGGAACATACGTTCCGAAATAAAATAGTTGCAAAGTGCTTAAAAATGCAGGAACTATCCAAAACATAATTAATACGGAATCATCAAACCAAATTTTTAAAATGTTAAATGCAGCAGCCATTATTAAAATTTGGATAATCGTTGTATAGCGTTTCATAAAAACCATCCACCACAGAATAAAATTCTGCGATCCGCTATAAAAATCAGGATCATCATTACTGCCGGGATGTTTATGGTGAAGTCTGTGATTCTTAAGCAGTTTGTTAAATGATAGCCCTGCAAAAAGCAGGGTTGCTGCACTCCCTATAAAACGGTTAAGTTTTTTATTACTGCTAATTGTATTGTGCATAGCATCATGAGCAGTTATAAATAATCCTGTATACAGATACGTTTGCACCAATAAATGAAAATACAAAATTGGTGATGAAAAGCTGATTGTAATATTATTCAATACATACAAAAGATGTATAAGCCAAACTGCCATTATAGATATTGCAATAAAAATTCCCATATTCCTAACTGATAAATAAACTTAATATGATAAAAAATAATAATTGAATTAACAGATACTCTCCGGAAATTCCTTTTTGGTATTTTGGACAAACTTTTAACAGCGCTGCAGTTGAAATAAATATTATTATAAACCATGCAACGTAATTCTGAATTGGAACTATGTTAAGATCCCAATACCAGTAGTTAAAACGGATAGCAATTGATTCGAGAAAATAATCATAAATTGTACCTGCCCCTGCTGCCAGGAGTGAAGTGTAAAGTATGTTCAGTTTTAATCCGGCAAATAATGATGCTGCACCTAATATAATCAGTACCCAGTTAAGACTGATGATAACCGGCACCTCCAGTAAAGAAAAACCCAGCACATTGCCATAATAATACTGGCCGAATATACGTCCTGTTATAGCACCTGCAACTTCAATGGCAAATGTTAAAAATAATGTTATTACTAACCAGAGAATAAATTTCTTATCGGCATTTCGAACTGATAGAAACAAAGTCAGTCCGCCGGTAATTAAAATTGAGTACGGTGTGAGTGTAATAAAGAATTCTCTGGTGTCAGGAATAAGATGCCCGATAATGCCTACAATATATATAATAACAATAAAGTATAAACTATATTTATGCTGAGCTTGTTTAGTGTAATTCATACTTTTTTTATAAATATTTTACTGTATTCATAAAAAACTATCCAAAGGTATACCATACTGAAAGAGTATAAAAAATCCTCAATAGGAATAGTAGTGAGTCTGATTTCCCATATTGCGTTAGGATTATAATTTACCACCGGAAGTGAAGTAAGCATGTAGTTGAAAATAAAGAATGGTAAGTAGGAAACTATAATTGCAATCCAAAACAGGTTTGAGCGGATAAGTTTATAGTTTAATAGTACAGGTACAATTAAAATTGCTGAACATACAAACAGAACTGTAGCTGTGTATGCCTGATTCATGAATAGAATACCAACAACAAAAAATAAAATCGCTGGTGCTATTAAAAAATACTCATTCAGTTCTAAGTGCTTTTCTTTAAAATATGATAACAGAGTTTCATAAATGAAAATACAACCGTAAGGTACGGTGATAAAGAACAATATTTCCTCAACCGGAAGATTCAGAATACTTATTCCTGTCAGATATTCCGGATTAAAGCTCCAGTCCCCACGTTCTACCGCAATAATATCCCATAAAATAAACAAAGTACTTACAATAGAAACTGAGAATAAATAATTCAAAAACTTTCTATAGAATGATACTTTTTTATCAAACGATAAAATAAGAGGGAAGGAAATGATTGATATATTTATTAGTAAGTAGGTATACATTTAATAATTCTGAACCCGATAAAATCACTTTCAAATGAAAGAATCAGGTTGTTTTAAGTAATTTAACTTCAACAAGCGATTTTAAAAGTAAGGCAATCTTTGTAAAGTTGGAAATTCTTACACGGCTTTTCATCAATTCTTTCATTCTAAGTTTTTTAATTTTATTGAATAACACACGGTAGTATAAATAAGCCGAGTATACGCCCAGTTTAACTCCATGAGGAAGATTCTTTATTCCCTTTAATGCAATTTCAAATTCTTTTTCAATGTCATTTTCTAATTTCTGTTTGCTTTCATCATCAATAAATACAAAGCTGTTTATACCGGGCAGATAAATTCTGCCTCTTTCCTCAATATCGCTTCTGATATCCCTTAGAAAATTAACTTTCTGGAATGCAGAACCCAGGGCTTTTGCTGGTGATAATAATCTTTTAAAGAGTTCATGGTCTTTTTTGCAAAATACCTGCAGACACATCAATCCAACCACCTCAGCTGAACCGTAAATGTAACCTGAATATTCTTTGGGGTTGTAGTATGAATTGGATAGATCCATTTCCATGCTGTCTAGAAACGATTTAATAAATTCATATTTTATTTCATAGTGATTTACTGTTTGAACAAAAGCGTTAATCACTGGATTTGTGGATACACCATCTCTTAATGCTTCATCGGTTTGAAGTCTTAATTCCGTCAGAAGTTTTGTTTTATCGTGCGGGTGAAAGGTATCAACAATTTCATCAGCTAAACGCACAAAAGCATAAATACTGTAAATCGCATTTCGGTAGACAAGTGAGAATACAGCAATTCCAAGGCTGAATGATGTGCTGTACTCTCTGGTAATTAGTTTACTTATACCGAACGATGCCTTATGATACAGTTCCATAATCCTCCTTAATTCGCTCAGTTACAAGTTTTGAACTAATGATAACCATAGGCAGACCTGTTCCCGGTGTTGTTGAAGCTCCTACATAATAGAGGTTGGGGAAAACTTCATCTTTATTCCTCGGGCGAAGTGCACCAACCTGCATAATATTATGAGCAAGTCCCAGTCCCGATCCTTTGTAAAGACCAAACATCTCTTCCCAATCAACAGGAGAATATATCTTTTTAACCAGAGTGTTAGCCGGCAGATCGAAATTAATTCTGTTTGAAAGATCTTTTATAATATCTTCAGCAAAAGCTTCCTTATCACTCCAATCTGATTTATATCTAAGATCCGGTACCGGGCAAAGGATGAAGATATTCTCGCAGCCTTCAGGTGCAGATTGTGGTTCTGATTTGGATAATACATTTACATAATAGTAAGGTTTCTTCGGACTTATTGATGATGTAAATATTTTGTCAGCATAACCTGAAAAATTATTTCCAAGAAAATAGTTATGATGCATAAGCTTGTCTGTTTTACCTTTAACACCCAGGTATATTGTGAAAGGAGCAAATGTCCAGTTCATTTTATATAATCGTTCTTCAGAAAATTTCTGCCGCTTTAAAATTTTTCCTCTAAAGAATGCTGCATCGGAATTTGAAATAAAAATATCTGCCGACCATATTTTCCCATTGTTATCAAGAACAGAATTCAGCCTGCCGTTAGCATTTGAGATGCCAATTATCTCAGTATTATAAATTATCTTAACTCCTTTTTGCAGAAGAATATTAACCAGCACTTCAACAAGACGGTACATACCGCCTTTAACTTTCCAGTAACCATTGTGCTTCATTTCAGTATAATTAAGAAGGGAGTAAATAGCAGGAGTTTTAAACGGTGATGCTCCCAGAAAAAATGATACAAGTGAGAAAATAATTCGAACTTCTTCAGATTGGAAATTTCGTTCAACTTCATTCCACATCTTCCTGAAAAGATAAGGAATGTGTTTTAACGGAACTTTAGTAAGTTTTGATGCATAGCTGCCAATTGAATTGAAGTTGGATTTAACAATTGCTTCCTCAGTATCGTGAAAAAACTCACCGGCTTTGGCAAGATAATTTTTTGTTTTTTCTGCCATTCCGGGTTCAATCTCTTTAAATTCATCTTCAAGTTTATCGAGGTCTTTCCATATTTTATATGATTTTTCTTTTCCTTCAAAAAATACCTGGTAAAGCGGTTCAAGCTCTTCAAGTTCAACAGGATTTTCTATACCACAACTGCGGAATAATTCATCCAACTCGTAACTCATACTCATGAACGATGGTCCGATATCGAAAGAGAACCCGTCCATTTTAAGTTGATTTAGTCGTCCGCCGGCTTGTGAATACTTTTCAAGTATGGTTACATTATAACCCTGAACGGCAAGTCTTAGTGCGGTTGATAATCCGCCTAATCCGCTGCCTATAATAATTACAGATTTATTGTTAGTTTTTGCCATATAATAGAAACTATTATTTTGGAATAATAGTTCCCGGTTGAATTATTTTTAGGGAATGATTATCAGGAAAGATGACAGATAGAGCAATGCAAGGTGCGGCATTAATAATAATTAACAATAAAAATGAAATATTGCTCATGTTAAGAGATAATATTCCTGAAATTCCGTTTCCTGATATGTGGGATATTCCCGGCGGTCATGTTGAACTAAATGAAGTTCCGGAACAAACGATTAAAAGGGAAATGATGGAAGAGATGGGGTTTGATGTAGGTGAAATTCATTTCTTTAGGAAGTACGGAAGGGAAAACCTAACAGATAACATTTTCTGGAAAAGAGCTGATTTGAATCCCGATATTATTATACTGAAAGAAGGACAGAGGATAAAATATTTTTCTCGCGAAGAAATAAAAGATCTGCATTTAGCATTTAATTATAACGAAGTGCTTGAAGATTTTTTCAATTATATTGAATCAAAAAATGAATAACGTTCAGAAATACTTATTACTTACAGGAGCATTCATAATTCTTGCCGGGCTTCTTTGGCCATGGATTTCAAAACTTCCTATAGGAAAACTTCCCGGTGATATTATTATTAACAAACCAAACTTTAAAATGTATATACCGATAACCACAATGATCATTATAAGTTTGGTCGTTTCTTTAATTGTCTGGTTATTCAAAAAATAAATGTAAGAGTCCACTAAACATTATAATATGGTTTATCTGAATTATTTAGTCCATTAAATCAGATTGCGACAAAGCAATTAATTATTATCCAAATTACAATATGTTAATTAGTTTTTTTTGATCTTTTAATTGTAAAGGAAGAGTTATGAAGAATATTTATACTTCTCTAATAGTTGTCATTTCATTCATGCTAGTTCAATTTAGTTTATTCGCACAAACAAATAAGGGTTTAACAGGTATATGGGAAGGTAATCTTGTTATAAATGAATCTGTTGTATTACCGATTGTTTTTAAGTTCGAAAAGAATGATGAAGGAGACCACATATGTAAGATGGATAGTCCCAGCCAGGGTGCTAAAGATATTCCAACTGAATCAGTTACGTTGATAGATGACTCTGTCTTTGTTGATGTGAAAGTTATTAATGGCAGTTTTGAAGGATTAATAAATTGGGAGACCGCCGAAATAGTTGGTAAATGGAAACAAGGCGGACAATCATTTGATTTAATAATTAATAAAGTTGAAAAAGCAACTACTCTTATCAGACCCCAGGAACCTAAAGAACCATTTCCATATAACAGTGAGAATATTTTCTTCGAGAATAAGCATGATAAAATATTTTTGGCGGGTACACTTACTTTTCCAAAAGAAGGGCAAAACTTTCCCGCAGCAGTATTGATCAGCGGATCAGGTCCACAGAACAGGGACGAAGAACTTTTGGGACACAAGCCATTTCTGGTATTGTCAGATCATTTAACAAGAAATGGATATGCTGTCCTTCGTTTTGATGACAGAGGTGTTGATGAATCAGAAGGTGATTTCAAATCTGCAACAACAGAAGACTTTGCAAAAGATGTTTTAGCAGCAGTAGAGTTTTTAAAAACGAGAAATGAAATTGATCATAATAAAATCG
>JAWOIK010000337.1:0-6704 GCA_046484705.1 Ignavibacteriaceae bacterium
CCCTCGGCGAGCTGCGCGACGGGCTGCAGGCCGAACAGTTCCGCATCCTCGCGACCCGGCTGATCCAGCGCAAGGGATCGATGCCCTCGATGACGACGCTGGTGTTAAACAGATTATTTACCTTGGCGGAATCACAAACGAAGAAAAACTTTCAAAGCATCTTTCATCAAGAAAAAGAGTTGAAGAGATTCTTGCAGCAAGCGGCATTCCTCTGACATCACTCAAAGCCGGAATAATTGTTGGCTCGGGCAGTGCATCGTTTGAAATAATTCGCGACCTGGTGGAAAAACTTCCTGTTATGATTACTCCCAAATGGCTTAACACAAAGCACCAGCCAATTGCTATTAGAAATATATTAGAATACTTAACCGGAGTTTTACTTAAACCGGAAACATTTAATAAATCTTTTGATGTGGGCGGACCGGATGTTTTATCATACAAAAAAATGCTTCTGCGGCTGGCTGAAGTTCGAGGACTTAAAAGATTTATTTTTACCGTGCCCGTAATGACGCCAAGACTTTCATCCTACTGGCTTTACTTTGTTACATCAACATCATATATGCTCGCAATAAATCTTGTTAACAGTATGAAGATAGAAGTTATAGCAAAGGATAATGAACTTGAAAAAATGCTCGGCGTAAAACCGATATCTTATAAAAAAGCCGTGCAGCTTGCGTTTCAGAAAATTGAACAGAACAATGTGCTCTCGAGCTGGAAAGATTCTCTCGTATCAAGTTATTCGGATAATTCATTACTTCAGCATATTAACATTCCAACTAATGGTTGCTATGTTGATAAAAGAGAAAAGGAAATTAGTAATGTTGAGCAGGTGCTTGATAACATCTGGTCTATTGGAGGTGAAAGAGGCTGGTATTACGGTGATTGGCTTTGGCATCTGAGAGGATTTTTAGATAAGCTTGCTGGCGGAGTTGGCTTACGAAGAGGAAGAACAAATAAAAACGAAATTCATACCGGAGACACACTCGACTTCTGGCGAGTGCTTGCTGCAGATAAACAAGGTAATAGACTGCTTCTTTATGCAGAAATGAAACTCCCCGGCGAAGCATGGCTTGAGTTTAAGATTACCGAGAAAAGTGGAAAAAACTATTTACAGCAAACCGCAACCTTCCGTCCGAAAGGATTGCCTGGAAGACTATATTGGTATTCTGTCTTACCGTTTCACTACTTTGTGTTCGATGGAATGGCGGAGAATGTTGTTAAGTATGATGGTTAAAAATTACCAAACAGACTTTTGATTTTCACTGCACCCGGGACTGCGGTCTGCTGTTAAGAGTCGAAAATTATATTACATCTCAGGATCTGCAGGAAACGTTCGTAATAGTGATGAAGCAAAGAAAAGCATCCCGGGAGCGGAAAATTAAAAGCCTTCAGAAAATGTCAAACGGCACTTATAAGCTTTATGAAATAAACAATTCCTGAATCTTTTATAATGTGAGCAAAGTCAATTAACTGAAATTAAATTAATTCTATATTGAATAATCATATTTCATATCATTTAAATAGGAGGTAAAAAATGGATGAATCGTATTATGATAAACTTTTCATCAAAAATAAAAATCTCGTAATTGAAACGATCAAATCCCTAAGGGAACTTGAGGCAAGCTGCGACCTTCTGCTGGATGCCGATTCAGAATCAAAAAGCTTCTATACACAAAAATTAGCTAAATCGCTGCTGGAATTCAAAACAGCAAAGTTCGAACTTGTTACCGCAGCATATTTCGAGGGCACACCTGATCCTTATAATCCTGTCTTCGATGAAATATAACCAAATACATTCTTTTAAATACTTTTAGATTGCATTCTCAGCCGGAGTAATCTGCTTACTCCCCTGCTTCGGCTGGTTAGTTTTTATCAATCCCGCCAGTTGAAGTCATACACTTATTTAATTATGTTTATTGCAGAAATATTTGAGCGAATATTCAATTATTTGCTGTTGTGTGTTTCATTTTTTTTTAAGGTTATTGCATAAAGCGGGATGAATTATGTCAGCGATCCGCTTAATTGACGATACCAAAAGGAAATCGATGCAAAGAATGTCATTGCAAATTGAAAAAATAAAGTGCCAAGGTTGTGGAAGCTTGGTTTACAAAAAAGAAGGACAACCACATAAATATATTGGAGCAACACAAGGGTGTTGGGACTTGTACGGCCAAATTTTAGCAAAAGAATATCTTGATTACAACTATCCTGAACTAACTCATAGGCTTACTGTAGACACATATGCCGTTCAACATCCAGGACGACCGGGTAAACAATCTATTAAATCTGTGAATGTTCACTTGATAAGTCTTTATCTGATTTTGGAATTAGGGGTAGACGGAAAAACTGCAACAACAAAAATAGGGGAAATCCTTTCAAATGGACCAAAATTTAAATGGTTAGATCCACCTGTACCTAACGGACAAATAACAGTTATTGACGTATTAACAGCAACCAATAAATCTGAACACGAAATCAAAGTCAGAGGCTGGGCGGAAGATGTTTGGAGTTGTTGGAATTCAAAACACAAGCCCACAATAAAAGATCTGATAAATGATAACTTTTTAAAAAATGAAAGAACTCCGAACCGCTAACATCATATTCCCCAAAGTAGTGGTTCAATGGTTAATTCACAATTTGCACTTCCATCAAAGTTTCAGGTTAGTTGACTGTGAAGTGCTTCGAAATCGCAATCATCAGGTAGCTGCATCCCGTCCACTTAACAGGACTCTCCCTTTTCAAAACCGCTCTCGTATCCAGATGTATAAACTTGTCTTTATAAAAACCAAGTCCCATACTATGTACTTCGGCTTTTGAGTTTTCATTCCCACCATCTTGAGTTCATACTCCAATTTATTTATGTTTCTTGCAGGAATATTTGAACGATTGTTCGGATATTAGCTGTTGCGTGAATAATCTTTTTTCAATAGTCATTGCGCAATGCTGGAAATAATTAGTTAGCGGGCATAGTAGGACGACCCACGAAACAGATTGACAAAAAAGAAAATATGAAAAAAGTAATTGCAGCAATCAATATGACGCTTGATGGGTTTTGTGACCATACCTCAATTGTCCCCGACAGAGAAATACATCAACATTACGCTGATCTGTTGAGAAGCGCTGATACCGCTTTATACGGCAGGATAACCTACCAGCTTATGGAATTTTGGCGAACCGTGCTCGAAAATCCCACAGACGATAAAGCAATGAACGACTTTGCAGTCGCAATAGACAACACCCCAAAAATTGTTTTTTCCCGCACACTGAAAAATGTAGATTGGAAAAGTGCGAAATTAGCAAGTCAAGATCTTGAGAAAGAAGTTTTGGAACTCAAACAACAATCTGGTAAAGACGTTTTTGTGTGCAGTCCGGGCTTGATTGTAGCTTTGACGAAACTTAATTTAATAGATGAATATCAGCTTTGTGTTTACCCTGTTATAGCAGGAAGTGGTTTGCCGTTATTTAAAAACATCAGCGAAAAAATTACGCTTAAACTCATAAAGACCAAAACATTTAGCGGTGGTGCAGTTATTCTTTATTATGCATCGAAATAACTAACCGCTAATAAGGTATTGCCAAAAGCGGGGCCGAACCTCTTCGATTGGACATTTGTACAAGGTTTAACTTCTGTTCTTCGATTGAATTTTTGTGCTAAAAATCCCCGCCTTTGGCAATACCCCAAAAGTTTGTGGTAATTAGTGACAAAAATTGTATAAATATCTAAAGGAAAAGGAAAAACAAAATGGAACAACGAAAAGTTGTACTCGGGGGAATTTTGGTCATGGCACTCTTTGGTGCGTTGCTGCCGTGTACCGCACAAGTTCCCACAGATGAAAAACATGTGATACAATACTCAGAGACTGACTCCCTTAAAACATATGTAACAGTGATGTCTTGGGAGCACAAACGTGAGCTTTACATTGCGGATGGAATGTCTGAAGCTAAGGCGGATTCGATAATTTCGGCTGGTATAGCGGAGATTGCATCCCTGGATCGCACTGCCGGTGATGACCGCATTGGTGTTCAAGCCCCACCATTCAAGTTTGACGGATGGATCAATACTGAGCCGTTTACTCTAGAAGACCTAAAGGGAAAAGTCGTTCTGGTTCGTTGGTGGACGGAAACCTGTCCCTACTGCGCAAGTAGCGCCCCTGCGCTACGCAAACTGCATGCAGAATATGTAGACAAAGGCCTCACGATAGTGGGTGTTTATCATCCCAAGGCCGGGAGGAATGACCCATTGGATATACAGCGCGTACAGCGTGCAGTTGAAACTAGGGAGTTTAAATTTCCTATAGGGATCGACTGGGATTGGCGCAATGGAACTTTAAAGGAATGGTGGCTTACGGGACCTGAACGAGATTTTACTTCGGTAACGTTCATTCTGGACAAGTCCGGGGTAATACAATTCATCCATCCGGGTATGGAATATCACGATGACAACGGCTCCGAGCAGCACGCGATGTGCGTGAATGACATGGGACGGATTCGCGCTGCAATTGAGCGGCTAATCGCTGAGTAAATCAATTCCGGTGACCCCGATGGACCTTGGTTGATCTTTTTTGTATATCAACTTTGCATTATGACCGACATCGGTGACGGATGTTGCAAAACTTGCGCCTGAGATTCTTACTGGAATAACCATGTCTGTTGGAACATGCATACTCCTGCGGGTTATTAAATAAGGTTAAACATTGACAATGAAAAAGCCGGACGAGTTTTTAACAAGACAATAAAAGAGACAGACAGAAACAACCTCACCTTCCTACTTGAGTTCATAGTCTAATTTATTTATGTTTATTGAAATAATAATTGAGTAAACATTCAGATTATTTTGCTGTTGCGAGATTAATTTTTTCTGAAAGTTATTGCATAATTTTATATAAAGAATTGTCAGACAGAAAAAGCATAATTCGATAAAATATGAATGATACAACAGTAAAGAATTTTTTATATAAGACAATAAGAACCTATAATCTATTACTTTCAATAATCCCGTCAATCGCTTTTTACAGAGCAACTGTACAACCTGATTACCGATGAGGGCTGCTTGTATTTCATGGCAAGGGTGTGTCTTCTAAGTATTGGTATTTGCTCTTGTTTATGCTTTTCTCCTGGATGACCTTTTTACTTGAAACCTGGTATAAAAGAAAGTGGTATTATGCTTTACCAATACTCTTGTTTTCATCTGTAACAGCAGTACTGCTTTATGGTTATTTATCACTAAATGAAATGGTTTTTCAAGGCGATGTTTGGAAATTTAATTTTGAATTGGGTTTTACATTTGTTTTAATCTCAGCCGTTTTATTGTTTATGCTGATAGTGTGGACAAATTTAGACTTGAAGAAGTTTGAAGAATCAACTTTAAATTTTTCAGGATTAGACAAAATAAAACTATTAACCGGGCTATCAATAAGCATTATAATTTTTCTGCTTTTTGCTCAGGGGAGCGGCGGTGTTCATACAACAACAGATGGTATTGCTGTAGGATTAACCGTGGTTCAGGCCTTGTTTCTGGCAAGTATTATTGACAAAACGGGAAATAAAAACAAGCATGAACAAAGCCCGAACCCTTAACATTTACCAGTCCAAAACCTGCCTGTCGGTTTTCCTACCACGAATATGCTGGCGGTATGCAAAGTTGTGGCAGCCTACGAAACCACTTAGAGCCGAGACAGTTAAGTAACTAACAGATAGAAGCTATTACAGCAAAAACATACGGAAAAATTTTCTATCCCTGTTGATAAAATCAAGTTGCTTTAGAATATACTATCTACATCTCATCAATTAGCTTATTAAACGTCTCACTCGGACGCATAACCTCGGCAGCTTTTTCATCATCAGGCATAAAGTATCCGCCAATGTCAACCGGCCTTCCCTGGACTGCGATTAAATCGTTTAATATTTTTTCTTGGTTGGCAGAAAGCTCTTTAAATATCTTTTCAAAGCGTGACTTCAGTTCTGCATCTTTATCCTGCCGTGCCAGTGCTTCTGCCCAGTAAAGTGATAGATAGAATGAACTTCCCCGGTTATCAATCTCGCCAGATTTTCGCGATGGCATTCTTCCGTTTTCAAGATATGTTAGAATTGCTTTATCAAGAGTTTCAGCTAATACTTTTGCCTTTTCATTTTTAGTCTTATCATAAACCATTTCCAGAGAAGGAACGAGTGCACAGTATTCACCAAGAGAATCCCACCGGATGTGATTCTCTTTTAATAATTGCTGAACGTGTTTTGGTGCTGAACCGCCGGCACCGGTTTCAAACAATCCACCGCCTTTGAGCAAAGGAATAATTGAAAGCATTCTTGCACTTGTGCCTAATTCAAGAATCGGGAACAGATCTGTTAAGTAATCTCTCAGAACGTTTCCTGTTACTGAAATTGTATCCAATCCTTTTCTCGTTCGTTCAAGAGTATATTTCATTGCATCAACGGGTTTGAGAATTTTTATTTCAAGTCCTGTTGTATCATACTCAGGTAAATATTTTTTAACCTTTGAAATAATCTCGCTGTCGTGTCCCCTGTTTTCATCAAGCCAGAAAATTGCAGGAGTATCAGAAGCTTTTGCTCTGTTCACTGCAAGCTTAACCCAGTCTTTTATTGCTTCATCTTTAACCTGGCACATTCTGAAAATGTCACCGCTCTCAACCTGCTGTTCAAGTAACACTTTTCCTTCAGCATTAACAATACGGATAATGCCATCA
>JAWOIK010000099.1:0-25343 GCA_046484705.1 Ignavibacteriaceae bacterium
TTCTCTTACAACCTGAATTGATTTTAAAAAAATAAAGTTGGTGTTAGTTTCTAATAGTAAGTTGCCAAAGTTTCATTAAAAACTTCTCCATAAAAATCAGATATACTAACATCTGCATTCAATCCATAATGTTAATTCTGTCATCCGTTATCAGATATATTTAGAATATCAACAATAATTTTTTCCCTTCAGACAACAAAATATATTTAGGTAATTACGTATCAATTACATTTTAAATAGCTTATTGCTTTGTTACTGAAAAAGTTCCGTTAATGTATGAATATGTCGGTTTTATTTTATAAGTCCCGCCAAGAGCTGTTTCGCTTGAAAAGGTACCCATAATTTTTTCTTCAGGATCAGATGTGAGAGATATTTCAAAAGTACCATTGCTTACCTGAACAATTCCATCTGTATCAGTTGCAGAATATGTTCCGGATCCTCCTGAACCACCTGAACTGTAATGATAAGATATACTGTATGAAGTTAAATATGCAGCACCGCCGACATTGCTAATGGTAATACTTACAGTGTCACCAATGTCAATATGACCATTGTAAGTTCCAACATAAGCCGGAACAACAGGGTCGACCGGGTTATCCTCCGAACAGCCCAATAAACCAAGCAAAGCAACTAATGTTATTATGAGAACATATTTCATAGAATTCACCTTAATTATTAAGTAAATGAAAAATGCTATAATTATAAATATTCACCTTTTCAGATTTTCTGATAAAGGCAAACAGAATTTTATAATTGAAATTTAAATAGTTAAGATGGCATCTGTAAAAAGCAGCACACTATCGGATTCTAAATTAGGCAGACTGGTTATGTATTCCTGTAGGATAAAGTCTGATTAATAAAATAAGTTAAACTAAACGGGATATTCATATATATCCCGTTTATAAATCCTTCTACAAATTAAAGTACATTTTATACTCAAAAGGATGAGGCATTGTACCTATTGAATGAATTTCTTCATTCTTGATTTTCACCCACTGATCAAGAAGTTCATCAGTAAATATTCCACCACGTTTTAAGAAATCATTATCTGCAGCTAATGCATCCAATGCTTCTGCAAGATTCCTGGGAAGGAAATGAATCTTATCTTTGTAATCTTCAGCTAAAAAGTTTTTATCAATAGGACCAAATCCTTCTTTTACAGGATCAATTTTGTTTACCACTCCGTCTATTCCTGCAAGAAGCATTGCTACAGTGCAGAGATATGGATTTGCCGTTGCATCCGGCGGTCGGTATTCAAACCGTGTTTCATCAGGATTGGAAATGTACTTCGGAATTCTTATTGCCGATGCACGGTTACCTTGTCCGTATGTTAATGCCACAGGAGCTTCAAATCCCGGCACTAATCTTTTATAAGAATTTGTACTTGGATTTGTAAAGGCAGAAAGTGCTGGTCCGTGTTTCAGCATTCCGCCGATAAAGTATCTTCCCAGTTCATTGATGTTTCCGTACTCCCCTTTCTTATAAAAAGCATTCTTTCCCTTTTTTGTTAGATAGAAATGTAAATGCATTCCATTGCCTGCCTGCTGATACATTGGCTTCGGCATAAAGGTAATATAGAGTCCTTTCTGTTTGGCATAATTAAATAGAATATATTTTGCAGTAACAATGTTATCCCCTGTATCAAGCAAGGTGCTGAAGTAAGTTTCAATCTCCTGCTGCCCTCTTTCACCAACTTCGTGATGATGATATTTAACATGAATTCCTTTTGCTCTTAATAGCTTGCAGACTTCATCCCGGAAATCATCGTATTCATCAAAAGGATTTGCAGCATGGTATGCTTTTTTATAAAACTCTTCTGCATGTTCAACTTTGTAATAAGATGATGCAGTTCTTGTATCAAACTCAACATTAGAAAAAATATAGAATTCAAATTCAGGTCCCCACCAGGAATGTTCACAGCCGGTTGTTTTTTTTAGAAGAGCTTCAGCCTGCTTTGCCAAATATCTTCCATCCTGATTAAAAGGAGTTCTTTTTTCATCAGTTAAAACGATATGTGAATAAAAACTTAAAGTGGGAGCATCACGGAAGGGATCCATTTTGCCGGTTGCAAGATCAGGGATAAGGATCATATCACTGTTTTCAACTTTTCTGAAACCGTAACTTGAACCATCAAACCCAACGCCTTCGGTAATTAACTTCTCAAGTATTTTATCATAATACGGAAGTGTTATATGATGCAGCCTTCCGGTAAGATCAATTGCTTTAAGATCAATGAACTCAACTTTATTTTTTTTGATTAAGATTTTGTTTTTTTCCAGATAATTATTTTTCATATATACCCCTGTGGATAAAGGATTATTTCTAATTTATATTTTTATTGAGACAAAAATGCCCGGCAGATTTTTCCGCCGGGCTTATAAAATTTTAACCGTTATAGTTCAGTGCATCTACACCGGGATAAATTGAAGTTAAATCCAATTCATCTTCAATTCTGAGTAACTGGTTATATTTCGCTACACGATCAGTTCTTGAAGCAGAACCGGTTTTTATTTGTCCGGCATTTGTTGCAACAGCAATATCTGCAATTATTGTATCCTCTGTTTCACCGGAGCGATGACTTATTACATTTGTATAACCATTGGTCTTTGCAAGTTCAATGCAATCCAGAGTTTCAGTTAAAGTACCGATCTGGTTTAACTTTATTAATATTGAATTTGCGACACCCAATTCAATTCCTCTGGCGAGTCTTTCTGTATTGGTAACAAAAAGATCATCACCTACAAGCTGTACTTTACTTCCAATTTTATCAGTCAATAATTTCCATCCGTCCCAATCATCTTCAGCCATACAATCTTCCATTGATACTATTGGATACTGCTTTGCCCAGCCTGCCCAGTAGTCAACCATTTTCTCGATTGATATTTTTTTATTCGGCGCAGATTTGAAAAGATGGTAGGCTTTTTTCTCTTTCATAAAAAATTCACTGGCAGCAGGATCGAGTGCGATTGCAATTTCTTCACCGACCTTGTATCCTGTCTTTTCAATTGCTTCAAGAATAACTTCAATTGCTTCTTCATTCGATTTCAGGTTTGGTGCAAATCCGCCTTCATCACCAACAGCAGTGTTGTATCCTTTTTTTGTAAGAACTGATTTCAGTGCATGGAAAGTTTCTGCTCCCATTCTTAAAGCTTCTGCAAAATTCGGCGCACCTATAGGCATTACCATAAATTCCTGGAAGTCAACATTATTATCGGCATGTTTTCCGCCATTAAGAATGTTCATCATTGGAACAGGTAAAGTTTTTGCGTTTGTTCCGCCGATATATCTATATAAAGGTATTCCTAACTCAATAGCAGCAGCTTTTGCACAGGCTAATGAAACTCCCAAAGTAGCATTAGCTCCAAGATTAGCTTTGTTCTCTGTACCATCCAAAGCAATTAGAAACTGATCAATAGCAACCTGGTCTGCTGCTTCAAAATCAATAAGTTCATCGGCTATTTTATCATTTACATTTTCAACGGCTTTGAGAACACCCTTACCGTTGTAACGGGATTTATCACCATCTCTCAATTCAACCGCTTCGTGCTCGCCGGTAGAAGCACCGCTTGGTACGGCTGCTCTTCCAATCACTCCGTTTTCAAGTTCTACTTCAACTTCCAAAGTGGGATTGCCTCTTGAGTCTAATATTTCTCTAGCGTAAACATCAACAATTGTCGTCATTTTATCTCCTGATTCTTTTTTATCTTCTTAATAAATAAATGTATTAAATAGTACATCAAAATTAGTTAATACTATTAAAGAATTAAAGTAAAAAGTATGATATTCGGAGTGAAGTGTTTTAAATCATCAAACAGAATTTAACCAGGAGATGATGATTTTGCTTAAATAATAAGCCTTTGTTCTTAAAGAAGCTAACTTTTTAAATTTCTGAAATCCGATCCGCTTGGTGTCTGGAAAACTTTTAAACCGAATTGTGGGACAACAGCAAAGATATGATCAAAAATATCAGCCTGAATACCTTCGTACTTCACCCATTCTGTAGTTGCAGCGAAAACATAAACTTCAATTGGAATTCCGGTGGGACCCGGATCAAGATGACGAACCATAAAGGTTAAACCTTTATTCACATCCTCCCGCTTTCTCAGATAATTTTCAAGATACTTTCTGAATGTGCCGAGATTGGTTAATCGTCTTCCATTGATTAATTCGGAATCATCAACCTTATTTTCCGTGTTGAATTTTTTAAGCTCTTCCGTTTTGTTTTCAATGTACTCTTTAATCAGCTGGAATTTGCTGAATCGTTTTAACATTTCCTCATCACAAAAAATTACACTGTTTACATCTATAAGAATAGAGCGTTTAATTCTGCGGCTTCCGGTCATCTGCATACCGCGCCAGTTTATAAATGATTCTTCAAGCAGCTTATAAGTTGGAATTACTACTATTGTTTTGTCCCAGTTTTGAACTTTGATTACATTCAATGAAATATCTATCACATCGCCGTCAGCACCGAACTTAGGCATCTCAATCCAATCCCCTTTACGAATTAGATCGTAAGAGTTTATTTGTATGCTGGCAACAAATGATAGAATTGTATCCCTGAATATTAAAAGCACAAGTGCAGATGCTGCTGCAAGTCCGGCAAATAAATTCCATACATCCTGTTCGGTAATTACTCCGATAATAAAAATTGAACCGAAGAAATAAGTAAATATCTTTGCAACCTGCAGATATCCTTTAATCGGGCGTTCGGAGCTTTTTCCAAACCGTTCGTAAACTTCATTATACGACGTAAGCACTGAACCAATTATCAGCATTATCATCAATACTATAAGTATTGACGAAAGTATATGAATAAAATTTTCAAACTGCGGCAGCAGGTATGAAAACCTGTTTAATACGTACACCGGGGCAATTAATGCAACACGGCGAATAAATTTATCACTGAATACAAGCTCGTCATATTCGGTTTTTGTTTTAGATGTGATCTTCCTGATTATTTTACTTGCAAGTATTTTTACTGCCAGGTAGGAAAACAATGCGAGAGCCAAAACTCCGAAGAATTTTAAATTGCCGTACAGAACAGGATATTCACGCAGCCATTGATTTATGTTATCTATTGTCTCTTGCATATTCTGTTACAAAAATAAGCAATTATATACTGAATGATTAATAAATCAGAATTGTTTAAAACTATGATTAAATTAGGTTTAGATAAAAATTTTTAATTACTAATATTCTGAATCACCTCTTTCGTAATTTATATCGATCACTAAGTTGAAAAAATAAATAACGTATTGGAAACAAATATAAAACAAAAATTAAAGTATACAGGTTTCAGCGGATTTAACCTTGTTATTGATGCTGCCTGTGGCTCAGGGAACTGGTCATATATTCTTAGCGGGTTAAATAAGCATGTAATCGGATTTGACAATTCCGCTGATCTTTTAAAAATTGCCCGGAAAAATTATTCAGATGTTTTAAACCTGAATTTTATTTGTGCAAGCCTGGTAGATCAGCCAATTAAAAATTTACATGCTGATGCTATTATTTGTGCGGATTCCTTAATGTTTGCAAACCCTGATGTTTCACTGAATAATTTCCATAACATCCTTAAAAAAGATGGATTAGTTTATATCTCTGTAAATAGTATCGGCTGGATTTTCAACGTAATTATTAACCGTGGAATTAAAAGGATGGACAGATCAAAAATAAATATGGGCATCAGAATTATTCTCGATACTTTAATAAGACGCTTGTTTAATTCTACATATAAAATTCAGTCTACAGTATATACAATTACCGACTTGAAAAAAATTGCTGAACGAACCGGCTTTGAAGTTGTCTATGCTGGTTATGAAGGCACATATAAAAATCCAGCCGGCAATAATTATAAAGCATTGTTTGATAAGACCTTTTTAGGAATTCCTCAATCACTAGAATTTATTTTGAAAAAACTTTAATGGAAAGCAAAATAAGTTTAAGAAAATTTCCATTCCCGTTTCAATGTGCATTGGCAATATGTTCGGATATTGATGCAACTCAATCCCTGAAAAGATATTTGGAACTTCAAAAGTTTTTATGTACTGACAAAGCAACATCATCCGGAAAAGGAGTTTCTTTAGAAATTGGGAACAGCTTCTGGTTTTTCAGGAATTCAGGTCATCCCGGCATTAGTTATTTTGATAAATTATCAACTAATGAAACAGATTTTGCTCCATACTGCAGATTACTTATTAATAGCGGTTATATTGATGTGCTGCATACTTATGGCGATTTTAATAAAGGAGGCTTTCATAGAAAGTTTGCTGAACTTTCAGTAAATGAAATACTTAAGCACAATCTGGAAATTAAAACCTGGGTAAATCATGGGAACAAATTAAATTCACAGAATATCGGAGGATTGCATCATTTCCATGGAGATCGTAGAAACACGGATTCTTATCATACTGATTTATTGCAACAGACAGGCATAAAATATTTCTGGATATCTCAGCTTACACATCTCGTGGGGCAGGATTCCAATTTAACAACTATTAACGTTTTCAAAAATCAACTGCAAAGGCTTCTCGCAATAAAATATTATAAACGGCAGGTAAATCCATTTTTTACAAACCAGTTAATGAGCACTGTACAATTGGAAGATAACAGCAAAATAAATGCATTCATGAGATTCATTAATCCATGGGGAAAATATTCATACACTGATGCTGAAAATCTTCCAAGGCAAATCAATGAAAAAGTTATTGACGAATTGAAGAGTAATAATGGATATCTTATCCTTTATACTCATCTGGGTAATTATAAAAATATGAATGAAATTCTGCCGGAGAAAACATGCAGTGTACTTCGGTATTTAGCGGATGAAAATTCAAAAGGAAATATTTTTATCACAACAACAACCAGACTGCTTACTTATTATCACGTATATAAAAATCTAAAATTTAGAATTGAGAAAGCCGGAAAAGAGATTAAAATTAACTTGCATAAAAGCACTGATGATCCGATTTCAACACAAGAGCTGAATGGTTTCACTTTTTATACAGATGATCCGGAAAACACTGAAATGTACCTGGATAATAAACCATTAAAAAAAGTCGTAAACCCACCTGATTCAAATGGTAAAAAGTCAATTTCAGTCCCTTGGCAGAAACTCCAATTTCCATCAGATCTGTTTTAGTAAAAGCAATTACAGTCAGGTTTCAAGTAATGATATTTAACAATCTATTGTTATCAATCCGCTGCTGAAATTTACTCATACT
The DNA here is from genome assembly GCA_046484705.1 of Ignavibacteriaceae bacterium. Classification (GTDB taxonomy): domain Bacteria; phylum Bacteroidota; class Ignavibacteria; order Ignavibacteriales; family Ignavibacteriaceae; genus JAGXRK01. The sequence goes on from JAWOIK010000099.1 coordinate 7,224, forward strand.
TCATATTAAAATACTTTTTATTTAGCTTCGTAATAAGAATTTTAATTTAAAGTAATTATTGAAAAATCCCTGTTTCGCAGTTTATGGAAATCACTTACCAAATAATTTACGCCGGCATTCATAGTGATATTTTAAAACTGCTTATTCAGATTTCTGTTCTGCTTATAACTGCACGTGTCTTCGGTGAAATTGCACAGCGACTTGGTCAGCCTTCTGTACTGGGTGAAATTTTAGCAGGTATTATACTTGGACCTTCACTTCTTGGGAACCTATTTCCGTTTATTTACGGATGGGTTATTCCTGTAACCGAAATTCAAAAAAGTCTGCTTGAAGTTATCACTCTTATTGGTGCTATGTTTTTACTGCTTATAACCGGACTTGAAACTGATCTGCAGCTTATAAAGCATCATGCAAAAAAAACTTTGGGTATTGCTTTTGGTGAATTGCCAATATCTCTTGCATGCGGATTTGCATTCGGTTTTATAATTCCAGGTAGCCTTCTTGTCGATCCGAATCAGCGATTCATATTTGCAATGTTTATTGCCATTGCAATATCACTTTCAGCAATTCCGGTAATTGCAAAAGTACTGATGGATTTAAAGCTGATCAGAAGAGATATCGGTCAGATTACTCTTGCTGTTGGAATGTTTGATGATACAGTTGCATGGATTTTATTATCTATTGTACTAGGCTTAATAGGTGGTGAAGTTGTTTCTGTAGGGGCTATAAGTTTTTCCTTTTTCAAAGTAATTCTATTCGTTGGCTTAAGCTTCTTTATAGGGAAATTGGTTGTAAAACACCTTCTGAATTTTACACTCAACAGAATAACCTCAAGAGACAAGATATTAACTTTAATTATAGTATTTACATTTGTTCTTGGTGCTGTGGTTCAGTCAATCGGTTTGGAAGCTGTACTTGGAGCATTTATTGCCGGAATTATTTTTGCACAGCAGCCGGCGGTACCCAAAGAATCGATAAACAAACTTGAAAGCACTACATTCGGAATTTTTGCTCCGATATTTTTTGCCAGTGCAGGATTAAAAGTTAATGTTATCGATTTGTTCAAACCTGAGTTAATGATTATAGGTGCAGGATTAATTTCTGTTGCCATATTCAGTAAATTTATTGGGGCATATATCGGTGCCAGGCTGTTTGCAAAAACAGATCACTGGACAGCATTAAGTTTTGGTGCAGCGTTGAATGCAAGAGGCGCTATCCAGATCATTGTAGCAACTATCGGGTTATCTTTCGGAATTCTTTCGCAGGAAATCTATTCTTTAATAATAATTACTGCCCTGGTTACTTCATTAATGGCACCCGTAATGTTAAGATGGACACTTAAGAAAGTAAAACCTGAAGATGCTGAAATCAAACGACTTTTACAGGAAGAGCTATTAAAAGATAATATTCTTAACAGAATTCATCGAGTTCTTTTACCTGTTAGAAAGCGTGAAACCAGCCAGGCAACTCCTTCAAAAATTATTGAAGCTAGAATATTAGAAAGACTCGGAAGAAAATCTAATCTTAGCGTAACACTGTTTACCATTTCTGATGAAAAGGAGAAACAGGAAAGTCAGAAATTTCTGAATACACTTGGGGAATTTTTTACAAAGTTTCCTATAAATAAAAAAGTAATAGCTAGCAAGAAAACGCTTGAAAGCATACTTGATGAAGTTAAGAAGGATTATGACCTTCTTATAGTTGGCGCTACTGAAAGAAATAAAAATTCTGATATGCTCTTCAATCCCATTGTAGATAATTTAGTAAGACTATCCCCATGTCCTAGCATTGTTGTTCAGAGCAGCAATGTTTCTGAGGATTGGAGACCAAGCAGAATTTTAGTCCCAACAAACGGAAGTCTTGCTGCCAAACGTGCGGCAGAAGTTGCATTCGGAATTGCGTATCATGAACATGATCAGGTTCATATTTTGAATGTGGTTGAAAGTAAAGATGGGTACTCATCTCTTGACATGGAAGGCAGTCTGAAAGAACGAAGATTAACTTTTGCACATCAGACAGTAGAAGAACTTAAAAAACTTGGTGAATCATTAAATGTAAATACATTCACAGAAATTGAAGTGGGAGAAGAACCCGATACAGTGATATTGAAAATGTCATCAGAAAAAAAATTCGATCTGATAATTCTTGGAACCGATATCAGACCCGGAACCGATAAATTATATTTAGGTCCAAGGGTTGAACGAATACTTAATAACTGTACTTGTCCTGTTCTTGTAATTAATTCTGTTTAAGTATTCATCAGAATCCGTCAACCAAACAAAAAAGAAATTCCATCCTCATTTCTTCAAATTGTTCTAATTACCTGAAATGAATTTCCGGCTAAGTACCATTTATTTTTGCACGAATAGGTATTAGTTTTTTTTTCTACGAAAAAGCGGCAGAATAATTATCTTTTTTTGGCTTAATTGTTGAAAGAGTACAAAAATTATTTTATGACTTGCATGAAAAATCATCAAATAATAGTTTCATGCCGACCATATAAATAATCAAAGGAGATAGTTATGAAAAATAAAATTGTTGCATCGCTGTTTTTTCTTTTATTTACCGCATTATATGTGGTATCCTGTTCAGACAATGTTACGGATCCGGTACAATCCGGAAACGGTAGATTAAAATTACTTATGGTAGATTCCCCTGCCACATTAGATTCAGTAATAATTAATGTTATAGAAGTCAGTGTACATTATGCAGGCAATGACTCAACCGAAAACGGTTGGATGGTAATCAATAGTACTGAAAGATATTTCGATCTTCTTCAGTTGACAAACGGAGCAATGGCGGTTCTGGGTGATACAACTTTACCTGCCGGGAAATACACGCAGATAAGATTATTACTTGGAGATGATAATTATGTTTATGATGATGGGGTAAGATATGATCTTACTACGCCAAGTGCGCAACAGAGCGGATTAAAACTTATTCATCCGTTTGATATATTGCCGGGAATTGTATACGAACTTTACCTTGATTTTAATGTAGATAAATCTGTGCATGTTACCGGAAATGGTAAATACATGCTAAAACCAACAATAAGGGTTCAGACAGCAGCAGCTTCCGGATCTATATCCGGACAGGTTCTGCCGCTTGATGCTAATCCGGTTATATGGACCGTAGCAGGTGAAGATACTGTTTCGACTTTTACCGATGAAAATGGATTTTTCACATTGATGGCACTTCCGCAGGGAACTTATAATGTTAATATTGATCCTGCTAATCCGGCTTATCTGCCTGTTGTTATAAATGATGTGATAGTTACTGCAAATAATGACACAGATATTGGCATTTTAACTCTTGATGATGTAACTGATGAAGAACGTGCAATTGCAGAATAATTATTAATTTAAAATATAAAGCGCAGTAACATGGTTGCTGCGCTTTTTTTACTAATTATTTTTTCAGTCCTGTTACCGTAATACTGAAAATACCTTTAAGATCATTTTTATAAATTTTAATTCCTTCTTCAGACAAATAAGTTTTCAACAATTCTTCAGGTAAGTCTATTCTCCGGGATTTTTTTATTTCAACGTTTTCAAATCCGGAATCGTGAATGATTTTCAGATACTCATCCTGATCTATTGCACCTGATACACAGCCGGCATAAAGTTCTGCAGACTTTCTTAATTCCTCAGTCATTTCACCCTGGATAACAATATCCGAAACACAAAAATGAGCGCCTGGTTTAAGAACACGGTAAATTTCTGAAAAAGCTTTTTGTTTGTCAGGAACAAGATTGAGGACACAATTTGAAATGACAACATCAACAATGCTATCTTCAACAGGAAGATTTTCGATATCGCCGAGTTTAAATTCAACATTCCGATACCCAAGTTTCTGATTGTTGATATTGGCTTTGCTGATCATCTCTTCGGTCATATCAACACCTATTACTTTACCAGACTCTCCCGTAATTGATCTTGCAACAAAGACATCATTACCTGCACCCGAACCGAGATCAAGAACGGTATCACCTTTCTTAATGTTTGCAAACTCTGTTGGAATACCGCAGCCCAAACCGAGATCTGCTTCTGCAACATATCCCTCAACATTTTTATACTGATCCCCGATCATAGTGAATTCCACACTACCGGAGTCACCGCAACACGAAGAAACCGGTCCACAGCAGCCGGATCCGGATGATGATTTTGCAATCTCTCCATATTTGCTTCTTACGACTTCTTTTAATTCATTATTTGTTTCCATAGTGATTAGATCCTTTCAGATGTTATTTGATATTTTATTATAGTTTTACTTTATAATTTTCAAATTTTGTAATCTTGTAATTTTGTAATCATAATTAACAGCAGCCAATTTTATTAAACAGCTTATCCAATGCATTCTTTGCCCTCTGCAAATTTTTTGAATTAACACAATAACAGATTTTAGGTCCGTCAATCTCCCCTTCAATCAGTCCGACACGTTTTAATTCCTTAAGATGTTGTGAAACCGTTGCCTGTGCAAGCGGGAGCTTATCCACAATTGTTCCTACCATGCAGGAATCTATTTCCGTTAATATTTTTAGAATGCGAATTCGTGCGGGATGGGATAAGGTTTTAGCCACATCTGCAAGCCAGATCTCTTCCTGTGTGAATTCATCTTTTTTTGAAACTGCCATTTACAAAGTCTCCTTTATCGTTCATCGTAAATATACGATATAGTAATTAGTAATGTCAAGGCTTAATAAAAATTTTTAAAGAATAATTAAAATGGTAGGAAAGAGAAGTGGCTTTAACAATTATGATAAGATTTTAACTGTTGGATCAAATCTAAATGTTTAATGAATTAATCCTTCTATTGACAAAATTTGCATTTCATTTATATACGTCTCTTCGGTGTGCAACCTTAACAATATAAATCACTAACCGTTCATCAATTATTTCATATAAGATTCTGTAATTACCAATCCTTAAGCGGTATCTTTCCTCTGAGGTTAGTTTTATGCATCCAGGTGCTCTTGGATTATTAGCAAGTGATTTGATCTTACTGACTATTTTTTTAATGACTGTATTGTCAAGTTCATTTAACTCTTTTACGGCAGACTTCTTAAACTCAATACTATATTTTGCCATTGCGTTTCAGATCATCTAATACTTTTTCAAAAGAAACTGTATCTTCATTTTCCCGCTCTTTAAACGCCTTCAAATCCTCCTGATCCTCTGATAATTCTCTTCTAACTGCTCTTTCAATAATTTCCGAAACAGATGCAGAGGTTTCAGCAGCTTTAATCTTCAAAGCTCTATGTAGATCCGGGTCCAGATATATGGTTGCTCTTTTTGCTTCACTATTCATTTTTTCAAAATCCATTATATATTAAAACACCAGGTTCAAAATAACATTATAACGTTTTAACGTCAAGTCGCTAATTGCGTAATTTTAATTTATTATGTCTTAGGGGGATCAATCTTAATCATTTCAATATTATTATTTCCAATATCAATTGTCAACACTTTTCTTTTATTATCAATCAGAGCCTGCCGGTCGCCAAATGCTTGCGCTGTTTTAAGCACTCCGAATGTAATTGAAGATTTATCCTCGCCGGGATCATCTGGAATGGGTAAATCATCGGGCATATCTGCAAGAAGCTGGATGAATAAACCATTACCTGCATCACCTTTATGTAATTGTCCGGTGGAATGAAGGAATCGAGGTCCGTATCCTACTGTAACCGGAACTTTATATTTTTTTTGAATGTCTGTTCTTAACCGTTGTAAGTGTAAATCTGTTTCTATATCCGGTTTGAGATATGCTTGTATTGACACATAACTTTTTCCGGAAACACTTTTTGATAAGAACGAATTAACTACTTCCTTTAGATTGTTTCCTGAGGTATCACCAAAAACTTTTACATCATTTTCTACAAGTGAGGGATTCAACTCCGGCAGCTTCCCTTTTTTCTGATATTCGCTTACAAATTGTCGGGCAATAATTTTTGCTTCTTCCACATTGGGCTGATCGAAAGGCTGTAACTGCATTCGCCATCCGGCAACAGCGGTAGCAAATTCCCATCTGTAAAATTCTGCTGCGAGGTCATAAAGATCATTCCATATAATTTCTATAACCGGGAATCCACTTTGTTTGAGAGCGTCTATTTGCTCCCCGCTTGAATTATCATTCTTTCGTTTGATTGAAACAAATAAACGATCCATCCCATAAAATTCAGGCGACAATAATTCTTCACCATCAACAGGCAGAATTCCTTTTCCATTTTTGCCGGTGCTTTCGGCAACAAGTTGTTCAGCCCAGGAACCAAAACTTTTTATTTTATCTGATAGAATAAAAGTAAGTTTATCAATCCCCTGTTCTGCCGATTCACCAAGGATACATCCAAGTTTTGCACTCAAATTATTTTCATCAGTAAGCTTTGATTGATCTGTAATAACCTGGGCACGGTTTAGAAATTTATCAAGGTCAACCCCTACCAATGCTGCGGGCACACATCCAAATAAAGACAATACTGAAAACCTGCCTCCAATATCAGGATCGTTCAAAAATATTTTTCTGAACTTTAATTCTTCAGCAACTTTCTGCAGTCCGCTGCCAGGATCAGTTATTGCGATGAAATGATGTCCGGCATTTTCTTTTCCAACTTTATTTGAGACGTGGTTATAAAAGAATTTCATAAATGAAAATGTTTCAACTGTTCCACCGGATTTTGTTGAAACTATATAAAGGGTTTTTTCCGGATTAAGTGTATTAGCATAATGTTTAACTGCACCGGGATCAGTACTATCTAAAACCGAAAGGTCCAAGTAGCTTTCTTTCACTCCGAATGTAAGCCGAAATACTTCTGGTGCAAGACTTGATCCACCCATTCCAAGAAGCAAAGCGTTTGTAAATCCGTCTTTTCTGACTTTATCAACAAATTCAATAATTTCTTTTAAAGAGTTTTTTGTTGCAGAAGGACTATCCAACCAGCCTAAACGATTAATGATTTCATTCGGGTCATCGTTCCAGACCGTATGATCTTTTTTCCAGATTCTGTTTACTACATCCTCTTTTAATAATTTAGCGAAGGTTTTATTTATATCGCCTTCAAGATTGCCTAATGAAAACAGGATCATTTTATTTTTCTTTCTTTAAGGTTTCAACTTTTTCTGAAATACTTTTTAATAAAGAATCAAACGAATCAGCAAAAGATTTAACACCATCAACCTGCAGCTTATCTGTTATTTTTTCAAGATCAAGTCCGAGATCAGCAAATTGATTGATCTGTTGTTTTGCTTTATCAACATTTTTATCGATTGATACTTCCAATTTACCGTGGTCAATAAATGCATCAAGTGTATCAGGCGGAAGAGTGTTAACAGTATCCGCACCAATAAGTTCATCAACATAAAGTGTATCGGGATAATCAGGATTCTTTGTACCTGTACTTGCCCAGAGCAGTCTCTGAACTTTAGCGCCTTTTAATTTCAACTTCTCCCATCTTTCACCGGAGAAAATTCCGTGAGAAAGTTCATATGCAGTTTTAGAATTTGCAACTGCGATTTTACCCATAAGATCTTTATTTCCTTTAGCTTCAAGTTCTTTATCACAGGCAGTATCAACACGACTTACAAAGAAAGAAGCAACGGAAGCAATTTTACTTATATCACCTCCTTCTGCGTCAAGTTTTTCAAGTCCTTTTATATATGCTTCGGCTACTTGTTTATAAATCTCATTACTGAAAATCAGAGTAACATTAACATTTACACCTGAACCGATAACTTCAGTAATTGCAGGCAGTCCTTCCAGCGTTCCCGGAATTTTAACCATAATGTTAGGACGGTTAAGGGTTTTAAATAATCGTTTTGCCTGCTCAATTGTTTCATCTGTTTTGTGAGCAAGATGCGGATTAACCTCAATACTTATATATCCATCATAACCATTTGTCTTTTTATAAACAGGAAGAAGCAGATCAGCAGCCATACCGATATCTTTAAGTGCAAGTGATTCATAAACTTCTTCTGTTGAAAGATTTTTATCGATAAGCCGGCGAATATCATCGTCATAATCGGTGCTGCCTGATATTGCTTTATCGAAGATTGTGGGATTGGAAGTCATTCCTCTTAATCCCATATCGATTAATTTCTGAAGTTCACCTGAAGTGATTAAATCGCGTTTTATATAATCAAACCATATTGATTGTCCAAGTTTTGCAAGTTCATTCAGTTTTGACATTTCACATCCTCTTTCTTTATTTTGCTTTGAAAATTTATTTACAAAGTTAATTATACCGGCTGAATTATTTAAGCTGATATTTATTTTATTATACGAATGATAACAAGTAATAGAAATACATTTTTTAATAACAGATCTTACGGATTTATTATAGTATACATTATACTGCTCATTTTAGCAGCATTTTATGATTTGCAATTATCACAATCAATTGTAAATCCGGATTCAGGCTGGGCTGTGGTTATTGAGGATTACGGAGAACTCCCGGGAATAATAACTTTACTTACAGCTATCTTCATATATCATAAAAAGAAGAAACATTCATCAAATGCCAGAACAATTTTATACAGTGTTATACTTACATACTCAGCTTTCATGCTTTTTAATTATGCTAGTTTTCTTTTATTCAAACCATTTATAACATCGCTTTACCCGGTACTTGCATTTGCAGCATTTCTTACTATTATTTCCGTAGTCCTTGTTAAGGAACTGAAAGTTGATTTTTCTGAAAAAGCTTTCAGATTTGCCAAAACAGTATTATTGATGGGTCTTTTTGGTTATATGTTTTTTGTTCAACCGTTAAAAATATTCTGGGGCAGAGTAAGATACCGTGACCTGGAGGCTTTGCATTCAAATTTCACTCCCTGGTTTTCACCGAATGGAATAACCGGCAGTCAATCTTTTCCCTCAGGCCATTCGGCTATGGGATTTTTACTGATTTCATTTTATATTTTATTCAGAAATAATAGCTTACCCTCAAAATATTTTTTATACATTTTTATTCTGCTCTGGGCGATTACGGTTGCTGCTGGCAGAGTTGTAACGGGTGCTCATTTTCTCTCGGATGTTGTGGTTGGGTCCGCAGGAATGGTATTTTGTTATTTGTACTTCTCGAATAAGGATAGACTCAGGAATGTTTGATTTATACTAATCAAACTAGCAAATTAGCATTTTTTGTTATTGATCTTTTTTCTTTTGCCAGTACTCACGATAGTTTTTCTGTGTAATCAACCCAACCGGACCTTCATAAATACCGCCATCCATAAATCCATCATATACTCTTACTACAATTATATTTTCTTCATTAATTTTCAGAATGCCATCAGGAATAAAATATGTTCTCAGTTCCAGGTATTCGTTGTTACGATTAAATTCTGCGGGAGTTTCATCAAAGTTCCATAAACCTGTAGAACCGACAAACTTTCCATTAATAAACACCTGATCAATATCATCAATTTTTCCTAACAACAAGACAAATTTTTCATCAGAGAATTCTTCGGTTAAAAAAAAAGATTTTCTGTACCATGCAAATCCGTCATAATCTTTAAATCCCTGGGTTTCCCAATGAGCAGGTACAAAAATGTTTTTCCATTCAGAATCATCAAAATACTTTTCACTCCATGCAAGTTTGTCACCAGTGTTAAAATTCCATGCACCAGTCAAACTAACATCAGGAGTTAATTGATCATCTGATTTGAATAATCCAATATTGCCTGATAGAATTCCGCCTTCGAGTTCTGCGTCATAGACACGAACTGCAATAATGTTGCTGTCGTTTTTATTTATCAGTTCGGGTGAGATATGGTATCTTCTGAAAGCGTTATAAGCAGTTTGATAGTTGGGAGGAAACCCGCCTGATACACCGATAAGATGCCCATTCAAATAAACTTCGTCAACATCATCAACATATCCTAAGTGGAGATAAATATTTTTATCTGATGTATTCTGAGAAAAAGAAAACGATTTACGGTACCAGGCAAATCCGTTGTAACCATGAAATCCCTGGTTTTCCCAGGAGGAAGGAACTTTGATCTCTTCCCAATTTGAATCATCATAATTTACATTTTTCCAATTCATATCATCACCAATTGTAAACTTCCACAAACCTGCTAAGTCAAGTACCAGTTGAGATTTTGTTGCTTCAGGTGGTGCCGGGCTTCGCATTTCTATACACGCCTGAAGAAATAATATACTTGTAAATATTAAAACTGTTTTAAGAATTTTATTTGCTCTATTAACGAAGACTAACCTCTTTGTAAAATGAATTTTTGTTACTGTCATTCTATGCATCAAAGTTAATAAAAGGTGAACTAAATATTGTGACATTATTTTGAACTAACCTTACCGTTAAATCTGCTGTTAACATATTCATCATAAATGAAAGATGCCATTCTTTTTACTCTAAGATCGTCATCAGCATCTCCAAGTTTTTTTATTGCTTCAAGACCATCTTTGCTTTCCATTTCAAATAGTGCAAGAGCAATCAAGACTCTTATGCTGGAATTTTCTTCATTCTTCAACTGTTTGATAAGATCATAAGCAGCTTCTTCAACTTTGTACTTTCCTGCAAAGTATATTGAGCTTTTCCTGATACCTTCATTTTCTGAATGTATGCCATTTATAAGGTTTTCCAGAGCATATTCATTTTTTGTGAACTCTGCCAGTGTATTTTGTGCAAATAAACTGCTTGTTAAGGTTAATCCTATTACAAGTATTAAAACTGATTTTGTTAACTGTGTTTTCATTTTGAACCTCCTGTGAATAAAAAATTATTTTATCTGATGTCTGGTTCAAAACTATATCGCTGAATTGTAAGAGGTGTCACCTGCAGGTAAAGAGATGTAAAAAAATGTCATGATTAATTAGGAACCTGTCTGCCGACAGGCAGGTTAGGAATTGGGAATTCTAATCGTATATATTCAGAGTCCTGGATATTCAACGTTAATGGCTTCCGGTAAAACTATCACTGAAGTGGCATAATGAAAATTCTTTGTTATGTTCATTTACCTTTCAAATTGATTTCCAAAATAAGATAGAGAACTTTTATATAACCAGTTTATAACCTACTCCATGGACAGTCAAAATATATTGAGGATGATTCGAGTCTTTTTCAATTTTCTGACGGAGTTTAAGAATAAAATTATCAACTGTTCTTGTAGTTGGAGTTTCCTCAAAGCCCCATACGTTTGTTAATAATTCATCTCTACTAACGGCTGTATTTTTCTTTTTCCACAAATAATGGAGTATTTCAAATTCCTTGTGCGACATTTGTACTTCCTTGTTCTTAACCTTTGCCTGATATGTGCCAAAATTCAGACTAAGATTTCCAATCTGAACATCATCAGTTTTATTTTCACCTGACTTTATTTCACTTCGTCTCAAAATGGCTTTTATTCTTGCAAGCAGTTCCCGCAGACTAAATGGCTTTGTAATATAATCATCAGCGCCGAGTTCAAGTCCTAGCACTTTATCAATCTCTTCACCTTTTGCTGTAAGAAGAATAATTGGTGTCGTTATTCCGTTTTTCCTTACGGCTTTACAAACATCCAAGCCTGACATCTGAGGCATCATAACATCGAGTATAATAAGATCATATTTATTCTGAAGAATTTTATCCAAACCCTGCTTGCCATTTTCTGCCGTATCAACCTCATAGCTTTCAAATTCAAGATTATCTTTCAACCCAGTTCTCATTGCAGGTTCATCTTCACATATTAATATTTTAGACATATTAAACTCCGCTACTGATTTTTGAAAATCGGTAATAATATTTTAAAAGAGCTTCCTTCATTCAGTTTACTTTTAAGTTCAATCTTTCCATTATGTGCATCAACAATATGTTTAACGAGGCTTAAACCCAATCCAGTGCCCTTAACATTATGCACCGACCCTGTTGAAACACGGTAGAACTTATCGAATATTTTTTTCTGATCGTTCTCATCGATTCCAATACCTTTATCTGAAACTTCAACGAATACGTATCCGTTTGATGATCCAGTATTTATGGTAACTTCTTTCTTTTCGCTGCTGTACTTAACTGCATTATCAATAAGATTTATCACAGCTTCAGAAACAGCTTCGGGATCAATGTTTACCATTGGAAGATCAGTCTGTTTTTTAAAATGAAATTCAAATCCCTTATTGTGAAGATGAAAGTTATAGTTATTAAAAACCTGTTCTATTAATTCATTTATATCCATTAAAGAAAAAGAATATTTTCTTTTTCCTGCTTCCGTTTTAGAGAAGTTAAGAATTGTGTTTACAATCTTTCCGAGCCGGTTTGTTTCCTGACTGATGATCTGGTAATACTCTTTTTTCTTATCTTCAGTTTTAACCCTGTCCATTTCAAGTGTTTCGGCATACATACTTATTAAGGCAAGCGGAGTTCTGAGTTCGTGAGAAACATTTGATACAAAATCAGCTTTTATTTGTGCAAGCTCAACTTCCTTCTTCACATTTCTGTAAACTATATAAACTCCAATTACCAGAAAAACACTTAAAATAATTATAAGCATAATGTTTGTGGCTGCCCGTTCTCTTACAAGATCCTGAATGGTTTTTCCAACAAGAGATATTCCAAAAACATAATCGGGAATGATCCACAAAGGTTTTTCAAGCTGAACATCTTTCACTTCAAAATCTTTTGTTGAATTGAAACGGAAATCATCAATCCTGCTTATCACAGAAATAACAAACTCATCCTGCGCTACTGCCTGAATTTTAGGTGAAAGAATTCTGAACACAAAAGTTTGCGGATCAATTATCAGTCCGCATAATTTTTTTGTATCACCCTCCTGCTCAAGAGTAAAAATAAGAAGGATATGGTTTTGGATAAGTTCTGACTTCAGCGGTTCAATTTTTCTGTATCCGCCGCGTTGATAAGTATATAGCCTGTTAATTAATTGCTGATTATTAATAAGTGTTTCAGAAATTATACTGTTAAGAGTCCCTGTGCTTATACTGTCTGTTAATTCGTTTATGAGATTCGAAGGGTAGAGGAAATTAATATCTGTATCATTAAGGCTGTCAACAAAAAAGATCATCTCAAGGGAAACATGCTCATCGTAGAATTTCTGAAGAAGCTGCCGGGATTTTTCATCGTCAGAAAAATTAAGCTGATCAATTAATAAATCCGTATGACTTGCCCAACTGCTTACAAAATCTTCCGAATACTGGTTAACAGAAAACAGTATTGCCTCGAGCTGATTGTTATAAATGGTATTAAGAACTTCTTCCCTTTCGTTTAATGAATTGATTTCATTCAACACAAAGAAAGCAATGGGAAGAAGTATTATAATTCCGAGTATTACTACAATCTTTTTAACAGCGCTGTTCATCCTGAACCGGCAATTATTTTTTCTTCAGATTGGTTGAAATCAATTCATACACTTTGTTTTTTAATGAATCATACGTTTCATTAAGCGGATAAACCGGTTTTAAAAACTTTACATTAATTTTCTTTAGGGGACGCGGAATTTTCTTTCCGCGCGGCATTGCATCGTAAGCTCCACTAATAGCAACCGGAACAACCGGTATATTCAATTCACTGGCAAGAATTGCAAATGTTTTTTTGAATGAACTGATCTCACCATCTGTTGTTCTTGTTCCTTCCGGAAAAATGATAACATTCTTTTGCTGCCTCAGAACAGATGCAAGTTTCTGTAGTGATGATTTTAAGTCGCTTAAATCCATTACAATAACATTATTCTTATTAGCTATAAACTTCAGCCATCCCTGCTTAATATGTTTTTCTTTAGCATAGAAAAAAGTTTTCTTCATCACTTTGTTTTTCAGAAATACTGCAATAAAAAGACCATCAATAAAACTCTGATGATTCGGTGCAAGAATGAACGGACCATCGGGAATATTTTCTATTCCCTCTCCTTTGAGTCTGAAATAAATCCTTAGCAGAAACTTAGCAGCATTTTTTATAAGGTTATGCGTAAACCAGCTTTTGGGAAGATCAATATCCAGATGTTCTTTAAGAATACTGTTCCAGTCAACTGCCTCATAACTTAACTTTGTTTTTGTATCCCGTAGATGTTCCGCCAACTTCTGAACATTAGTGAAGCCGGGTAATTCAGTTTCCTGTAATGTAATTCCGAAAGTGGATTCCAGGTAAACGATCAGATTAACTTTATCAAGCGAGTCCATTCCCAGATCAATTTCAAGATGATCGGAAGGATGAACAGTTACTTCTTTATTAGACTGAATAAATTCCTTAAGCAGCTGATACTCCCTGAAATCAGGTTCAACCACACTTTTTTTCTTTTCATTGAAATGAGTTTCAAGCTCAGGCAGCAGAAATCTTTTCAGCTTGCTTAATCTTGTTCTTGGCAATGGTTCTTTAATCAATGAGAACTTCATAACTTTTTTATACGGTGTAGCTGACTTATTGTATTTATCAATCACATTCCAGGTAAGATATTCTTCGATATTATCAATTTCTTTCTGTTTAGCTTTCTGGTATTCAGGATAAATAACTGCATGCAGCATATCTTCTTTTTCATAAACACCGACTTCATTTATCAGATCGCTCATTTCTGCAAGCTTAATTTCAATTTCCTCGGGGTTTATATTCTTTCCGTTTGATAAAACAATAATCTCTTTTTTTCTACCGGTTATAAAAATTCTGTTCTTCTCATCCAGGTAACCAAGATCGCCGGTATGAAGCCAGCCGTCTTTAATTATTTCAGCAGTTTCTTCAGGGTGATTGTAATAACCCTTCATTACATTTCTGCCGCGATTAACAATTTCACCATCAATAACTTTAACTTCATTTGTTGTTAACGGTCTGCCCGCAGAGCCGGGATAAACTTCACCCGGACGTGTGAAGGTGATCATTGGTGCGGTTTCAGTCATTCCGAAACCTTCGAGTATTTCAAATCCAAGTGTGGTAAAATCTTTTGCAACTTCGGGATTGAGGGCAGCACCGCCGCAAACCAAATACTTTATATTACCGCCAAACCTGCTATGAACTTTTTTAAAGATCTTACGGGAGAATGAAAGTGAATTTTTCTTTTGAGCAACCTTAAATAAAAGTTTAGCGAGCAGACTTTTATCAATCTTATCTCTTATTCCTTTACGGATAAGATTATACAATCGCGGCACACCAATTATTATGCTGATACCATGCTTTTGTAAAGTTGCTATTAAATCCTCCGATGACATTGACGGCGAGAACACACCTGTTGCACCAACGGACAAAGTTATTATAACTGTTCCTGCTAAGGGAAAAATATGATGCAGCGGAAGGAGAATTAAAACTTTATCTTCCGGCTTATAAATTTCAACGTCTTTACTGACTGCTTCAATATTAACGAGAAGATTATCAAAAGAAAGCATTACTCCTTTAGGTGAACCCGTTGTACCTGAAGTGTAAATAATAACAGCGGTCTCATTCAGATCCCGTTCAGGAAATGAAAAATCCGGTTCAGCATCATTCAACTTAACTTCATCAATATTAATCAGGAAAGGTTCATAATTTATTTGCGAAACTACTTTCAGAATATTTTCTTTGGTAGTATCAGAATAAAAAATGTATTCCGGTTTGCAATCATTAAGAATGAAAACAACATCATCAACCGATGACATATAATCAACAGGTACAATAGAGGCATTCTTTTTCCAGCCGGCATAAAAAGCATAAATCCATTCCGGTCTGTTCTCAGAGAGGATAGCAGCTTTGGAAAAATTATTCAAACTAAGTAAAGATGAGTATGAACTGATATTTTTCAGAAGTTCGTTATACG
The DNA here is from genome assembly GCA_046484705.1 of Ignavibacteriaceae bacterium. Taxonomy (GTDB): domain Bacteria; phylum Bacteroidota; class Ignavibacteria; order Ignavibacteriales; family Ignavibacteriaceae; genus JAGXRK01. The sequence continues at coordinate 22,934 of JAWOIK010000099.1, forward strand.
AAATATTTTCATCTTTCCAGATCAGGGCAGTATTTTCTGATGGTCTTATAAACACGATAGCGTCTCCTTTAATCAATCATTTTTACTAATGAAAATTATTGATTTATTTTGTTAAATCCTTAAACGATATCAAACCATTTTTGTAATTTCCTGATTATTAAATGGATATCTAATATAACTTGTTCAATAAAATTAAAATGAGGTTATAATGAGCAGCAAAGAAAAACCTGAAATAGGTTCAATTACCTGGTGTGATCTCACAATTCCCGATGCAGAATCTGTAAAAGATTTTTATGCAAAAGTTATCGGCTGGCAGCCGCAGGCAGTTTCAATGGGTGATTACAACGATTACAGCATGGTTGCCCCGGAAAGCGGTAAAGTAGCAGCCGGTGTTTGTCATTCCCGCGGAGTAAATGCAAAGCTTCCGCCTCAATGGTTAATATACATAACAGTTGCGGACGTAGATAAAAGTGCAGAACACTGCATTCAATCCGGCGGTGAAGTTATAGTCGAACCAAAAAGTATGAGCGGTTACGGACGGTATTGTGTGATTAAAGATCCGGCTGGTGCTGCCTGTGCATTATTTCAACCGGATAAATGATTTAAATCACCGTTCATAAGTTTATTTGAAGAGTAGATCATTTGATCTATATCCGAATCGTTTTATCACCTTTAGTTTTGCATCGTTAAAAATTAACAACAATCAATTAACTAAAGGAAAATAAAATGAAAACCACATACACTTTTTTAATTACAGCGCTGCTAATATTAATTTTTTCAGCGGCTGTACAGTCACAAAACTACCGCAGTGAATTCTCAAAGTTTAATCAGCTTGATAAACTTATTGAAAAATATACCGGTCAGGATAATCTTAATAGCAGAATCAATACCGGTAGTGAGAACATAAAATCCTCCGTTTCATATAAAGTTCTGGAGAACGGTTACGTGCTTGAATCTGTTGATTACCAGTTGTTCACGGGAAACGGCTGGCTGGATTTTCAATCCGATTTTAATACGTACGATAATAAGTTCAATTTGATTGAAACGGTTGTCCAAATCTTTAACGGAGTATCTTTGGAGAACTTTGAAAGAACAATTCAGACTTACTATCCAAACGATTTTCTCGAATCCAAACTTATTCAATTATGGGATGGAGTTGAATGGACGGATGAATCAAAAAACATTTATCATTATGATAACCAGGGAAGATATTCAGAAGTATACTATCTTCTTCCGGACGGATCGGGAGGATTTATTGATTTTACAAGAGAGGTATACAGTTATGAATCAAATCCCATAAAAGAATTTATTGAAACCCAACAAAACAATAACGGTACCTGGGAGAATTTAAGTTTTACGGAAGCTTTGTATCTTGATGAAGAAAGAGTACAGGAGATTACAAATTCCGGCTGGAACGGAACTGAATACCAGTTTAATGATAAACAGAAATTCACTTATTCAAACGGACTTCTGACTGAAAACCTTAATTTATTGTGGACAGGTTCAGCATGGGTTAATACCTCAAAACAAACTTATGCATACAATGCCGAAGATAAAATTACTGAAACAGTTTCATTAAGTTTTAATACAACCACACAAGGCTGGGAGAATGTTTTCAGATTGGCAAATACATATTTCGGAAATGATTCGCTATTAACTCTAATGCAGTCAGGTAATGTGAATGCATGGGAAAATTTAGCAAAAATTATGAATACTTTCAGAGCAGACGGAAAACTGAGCAGTGCGGTTTCATACGAATGGGAAACAGCCGAATGGCTTCCATTAGCAAAAGGCGATTATGAATATGATGCTAACAATAATTTAAAATTATACATTGAATCCGTATTTGAAGAAAATGAGTGGTCTGTATTCGGAAGAGCTATATACGGATTTATTCCAGCCAACACAACAGTTGTTGATGATGATATACTAACTACTACTGATTTTAAACTTTATGATAATTATCCGAATCCGTTTAATCCCTCAACTGTGATAAGCTGGCAGTCTTCAGTAAGCAGTCACCAGACCCTGAAGATATATGATGTACTTGGTAATGAGGTTGCTGTTTTAGTTGATGAATTCAGATCAGCCGGGAATCATTCAGTTGAGTTTAATGCAGTCAATCTTTCAAGCGGAGTGTATATCTACACAATCACTTCCAAATCTGCTGACGGTAAACATAATTTCAGCGATGTTAAGAAGATGATGCTGGTGAAATAAAGAGCCCCTCTCCTAACCTCTCCCCTAAGGGGAGAGGAATTTTAAAATCTTAGTTAGTGCGACTCAACAGAGTCGCATTTTTTGTTTTCCGGTTAATAACTTATTTAATTAACTTAAGTTTAAGCAGGAGCAAAATTTCTCTGTTCAAATTCATAAGGTTTAAGATTCGTCACCCCCAACCTGGTAATAG
>JAWOIK010000114.1:0-4041 GCA_046484705.1 Ignavibacteriaceae bacterium
GTTAGTGAGTTTGAGGTAATAAATAGTCTTGCAGGTTTTTGCTATTCAAACCCATCATATGCATTTCCAGAGATAACAGAGAAGAACAACTACGTGCATTTTGAATCGTTAGGACATCCCTTAATAAATTCTAATAAACGTGTTTGTAACAATTTTCACTCAGAGGGACAAGGTAATATTGTTATGATTACAGGTTCCAATATGGGAGGGAAAAGTACTTTTTTAAGGGCTGTAGGTGTTAACCTTGTTTTATCATTGGCTGGGGCTCCTTGTTGTGCAAAAATTGGACAGGTATCTAACCTAAAGCTATATTCAAGTATGCGGACACAAGATAATTTAAAGAAAGGAATCTCTTCTTTTTATGCAGAATTAAGTAGAATTGAAAAGATGCTGAAACTAATAGAAAGTAGTCAAAACATTTTTTTTCTTTTAGACGAGATGTTTAAAGGCACAAACTCAGAAGATAGGCATAAAGGAGGTTTTTCATTGATTAATCAAATAAGTAAGCTCAAAACGTCAGGAATTATTGCAACACACGATATTAAACTTGCAAAACTATCGGGGAATACAAAGTTAGTGACAAATTATAGTTTTAATAGTGAGATTAAAAATGACACAATGCATTTCAGTTATAAACTTCAACCAGGTATTTGCAATGACTTTAATGCAAGTGAGCTTATGAAAAAGAGTGGTATTGAGATTTTATCGAATATTTCAGATGAACGGAATTAATAATGTACGGCATAAATCAACTATTCCCAACACGGAAGGTATATTCAGATACTTAAGAATTACTCTATTCTACCATTACAGCTGCGTTCAGCGCCGGAATCTGATGATTATAGGGTATTAACGAAGAGTATGGTATTTATAACATTATCAAAATTCCTAACAGATGAAAGATTAAAATCAGGTGTTCCGCTTTTCGTGTTCCAATTAAACACCGGTAGAGCTGTTATTTGCTGTCCTTTGTCGGCCTAGCCTAACACCAACGGAAGCTTACTGCCAGAGACCGTCGATCAAATTGGTACACAAAGGGTGCTAAAGTCAAATTCATCTATTTCTAATGAATATCTTTTTTGAAGTTCTGATATTGCCTGTGACAAAAGTGGCTATGTATATTCCGTCTTTCAATTGGGCATCGATAATATGATATCCCTCTGTGCGAATCGCTTCCTTAAGAAGGGTTTGGCCAAGCAGATTGTATATTGTGAGAGTGGCATCTGAGCCATGAAATTGATTAATGGTTGCATGAAGGCTATTCTGCGAATAATAGATATTGAATATTTCCCCGTTTCCAATATTATCAGGGAAAGTGGTTACTAAGTCTGTAATGTTAAGAAAGAACCTGTTTTTATATTCGCCGGCATTTAAAAATATTTTAAATTCCTGATTTGAAAGCAGATCCTGATCGGTACCTGCAACCATATCTGAAATTGAGATCCGGAGGTTGGAGAATTCAGGATCAATATCACGGATTTTGACAATGACATATCCATCTCTTTTGATTGTGATACCCAGCGGTACCTTGCAGAACGTTTCAAGGACAGGCAGTAATGCCTGAATCTGAAGATTAATATCACCGGGAGTTACGAAATAGAAATTGGGAACATTTATATCGGAATTCATGAGTTTCAGAGCATCCAGTTGTCCATCAAATTCAGGGGTGGATTTCGGGTCAAAATAGGTAACTGCATAATCAGGGAAAGGGGTATTATCGGAGAAACTTGCTGTAAATCTTATTACAGGTGTTCCCTTAACAGCCTTATAATCATTAACACCCTTATCTCCTTTCAAGTATGACTGAGATTGATTTATCACTCTTACATCGTTATTCATTTGCAGTGTTCCGGCAACCGGGTAAACGCCATCTTTTACATGCACAAAAAATCCCTGCATTGAAGGAATGATGTTTGATACAGCACCATCACTCTTTATGCCATTTATATAAGTGCTGTAGGAGCCTTCATACTGATCAATGGTGCCGGCTATGAAAAAATAGATTGCATCATCAATATTTGTTCTGGTCCATCCAAAAGGAGCATCCCAGTCTATCGGCGATGGATAAGGATTTCCGACCAGGTTAAATCCTTTGGTATAGGGATTGTTATTATTTGAAACCTCTATTGAGAGAGGCCCATTATTTACAATCCCGGTAATATCCAATGTTTTGGGAGCGTCATCGATTCCACTATTAACAGCATAACCGACCATTGGATAAAGAACATTTGTCGTCAACTTATAATTTACCCAACCTGACAGTGGTGTGCCCTGGAAGTTTCTGTTCTCATCATATCTGTAGACTGAAGTTATTGCAGAGGTGAGATCAATTTCAGGGCTTAATTCTCCAACTGTGGCTGACTGGAATGGAGAGCTTATGTATTTGTATCCCATTCCAGAAGAAAGATATCTTTCCATTGTAACATTTCCAGAGATCTGTCCGGTACCGGTTCCATCTACAAGGGCTGTTTTCGATGCTGTTGAAATAAGGGTTAGGAATCCATCGGAATGTAAAATTCCATCCACCAATATATTCCCTGATACTTTCTGAGGGCTCCCGATTATGGTTGTACTGCCGTTTTGAATTGTGAGATTATTGAAAAGTGTGGCATTAGTACCGGCTATGATTTGACTTTGACCATATTCAGCCCCGCACATTATGAGGGTGCTTGAATTGGTGACGGCATCAATGGTCCCATTGTTTGTGAGACCTCCTGCGACATATAGGTTTGCGGGAAAGGTTTTAGTGCCCGTTCCTCCGATTATTAAGTTATGATACTTACTCCCCTCAGGGTTGGGAATGTTCTGATCAGTTCCGTTAAACTCAATGACATTATCATTTGTGTATCCTGAGAGCACCCCATCGATGCTCAATACTCCGGAAACACCGGTGTAGCTGTTGGCTGATGGCTGCAGTGTAGTTCCGGCGGCAATTGTAAGGTTGTGAAAGGATGTTGTGCCGTCAATTGAAATGGTACCTTCTGTTGATGTAAATGCAACAGTGCCGGTACCGGCATTAAAGGTTCCTCCGGATGCTACATTCCAGGCAAGGTCTGCTCCTGACAGGCTAAGAGTACCCCCCCCTGCAGCAGCATTCAACACTCCCCCCGACTCAATTTGTACCGATTTGCATTCAGCAGATACCGGCAACAGTGGAGAATATGGGGTTGTAGCTGCATTTGGGATAATTACAGAGATGGCAGATGTGGGCACTCCTGTTGGATCCCAGTTAGAGCCTGTATTCCAATCGGTGCTGATCAGGCCATTCCATGTTGAAGAAATCTTGTTTGACGGAGCTATCGTAGCCTGGAAATCACCCATTGTTGAGGGGATAAAAGTAAAATTTGCATCCTGAAAAATAATATAATTAGCAATAGTATTATGACCAGATTTCCCTTCTTCCTTTCCAATATAAGCCGGGGTGCCACCGGTAGCTACCCTACTCCAGACTGTTAGTTTATTTTCATCTATACCCGCTGGTAATTCATTATTGCGGTAGTGTATACGTAGCATTGCCCTTGTTCCGCTTCCTCCGGTTTGCGATAGTTCATAGAGGCGATTGATGGCATCTGACATGGCCGGATTTCCATTCCAGTCAGTATCTGAACTCCAATCGGGAGCAGTGCCTATCGTAACCTTCAGGGTTATTGACGATGGTTTTATCTGACCGGTTACCGGGGTAAAGATCACGCCGGAATTTTGTGACCCAAAGCTATAATATATATTATCATTAAAATTGTGTGTGCGATTAATGAGCCCGGTGACCTCTCCAATTCCAAAGGTGATGGCATTTTCTCCCATCTTCAATGTACTTCCGTTTGTCATAGCAAGCACACCTTTGCCGGGAATGGGAGGGTTATCGACGGATAGTTCAATCTGACCATTTACCATGATATCTGTTTCAGCAATGATACCCATTGAATTATTGATAATAATGGTGTCAAATGATGTAAGTGTTGTTCCCCTGATATAATTGACCATGTTATTGTCAGCATCTTCAAAAATTATTACGCTGCCTGTTGTATATAGCGTACCTGTTCC
>JAWOIK010000200.1:0-9617 GCA_046484705.1 Ignavibacteriaceae bacterium
GAAACATATAAATACTCTGTTTTTCATCACCGACAATGAAAAGATTTCCTGTTTTAAGATAATCTAAAATTGGCAGGAAGATTTCATATTGAATTTCATTTGTGTCCTGGTATTCATCAACAAGAATGAACTTAAATTTTTCATTAAGACTTTTTTTTACGCTTTCTGTTTTTAAAATTAATTTTGTGTGAAGCAGAATATCTTCATAATCTAAAAACCCTTCAGTACTTTTTTTATTCTCATATTCATCTAAAGCCCCCTCAAAAACCTTAATTAACTTCAAACCGAATTCAGCAAGTTGTAAATTCAATTCATTCGCATCGGAGTGATAGGTAAACTTTGAGAATTCTGCCATGGATGACTCTACAGTTTCAACATTACTTTCCAATCCGGGACTTAATTTTTTTGTCAGATATCCGTTCACCCTGAGCTTACCGGCTTTTGTAAGTATATTATTTCTTATGTTGTGAATATTTTTGAGGATATCCTGGGCAGATTGAATATTATCCAACTCAGTAAGCATATTCGAAATAACTAAAGCTATTTCATTACCTTTATCATTAGATAGCACGGCATCATTTATGGTTTTCAGAGATCCAGACAATGAGGCTTTATACCGGTTCCATATATTGTTGAAGTAATTATCAAATTGCTCATCAAAATGTTTTACGATCTGCTGTGCTTCATTATTGTATATTGAATCTTTTACAGCTAACAAATTTTTCCGCTGCTTAATTAAGGATTTTAATTCACTTTCCAGCCGGTTTTTTGATCCGAATATTCTTATAAAAAATTTTACATGTTCGGATAATGCATTATCATCAAGTAGTTTTTTAATTGTTTCCTCAATAGATAACTCAATCAACTCGTCGGCAAGTTGTTCATCAATGGGAATGAACCGGGCATCTAATCCTGCTTCAACGGGAAATTCTTTTAAAATATTAATACAAAACGAGTGTATCGTAGAGATATTTGCTGAAACAAGCTGTCTCCGGATCTTGTCGAGTTTCTTTCTCTCGGCGTCAGATTTAGTTATACTTATCGATTCATTTACCAATGAAACAATTTTATTATACAATTCTCCTGAGGCTTTGTCAGTGAATGTAATTGCTGCGATGTTTGATAAGTTAATACCAGGATTGAGTGCTGCATTAAGATATCTTCTGGCAAGAACAAAAGTTTTACCGGATCCGGCATTTGCAGTTAGTGACAGGTGACCAGCAAAATCAAGGGCTGATTTTTGATGTGGTGTTAAATTACTCATTAAGAAACAATCTGATTTTCAACAGCAGATATTACTATTTCAAAAATTGTTTCTCCGGGCTTTGAAGACTTTAGCCGGATAGTACCGTTTATACTTTCAATAAATCTTTTCGTAATCACTAATCCAAGACCCATGCCTTTTTCCTTTGTTGTATAACTTTGGGTGAATATTTTCTCCTGCAATTCTTCAGGTATTCCAGAGCCATTATCTATCACCTCAATCATATATTTTGTGTTAATTTTTTTCAATTCTATTTTCACGCTTCCAGCATTTGCCTGTATGGAATTTCGAATAAGATTAATAAATACCCTTCTTATATGACTTCTATCTCCTTCAATAGGTGCAGTATCAAGTTGTGAAATAAATTCAATTTTTACTTTTTCATCCTGATAAAGATCTATGGTGTCATTAATTGTTATAACCAGATCCATAATTTCAAGATTCAGGCTCGGCATTTTAGCAAAGCGTGAAAATTCTGAAGCTATCTGACTTAAATTTTCAATTTGTGTTAAAACTGTTTTAGAAACTTTTTGAAAAAGAGAATCAAAATCTTTATTCTTATCTCTGTAAGCTATTGATAATTGCTGTAATGCTAATTTCATAGGAGTGAGCGGATTTTTAATTTCGTGTGCAACCTGTTTAGCCATTTCTTTCCAGGCAGTTTCACGTTCAAGGTTGGCAAGTTCTGCCTGATTTTTTTGTAGTTCTGAAGTCATTGCATTGAATCCGTCAAGCAGATCCCGCAGTTCCCCTCTTTCTGAGTGTTCTATTTTAATATTTAAATCTCCCTGTCCAACTGATTCGGTTGCTTTAGTCAGTCGCCTTATCGGGTTTGAAATCTGATTGGCGAAAATTGTACTTATTATTATTATGAGAATAACAGCAAATGAATAAATACCGAATATTACCACATCGATTTCAACAGTTGCGAATGATACCCTGAATTTATTGAATGCATCGTTAACAGATAAGATATATTCCTCATTATCAACATTTACTGATCGGTAGAGTGCTTCATAGCTGTAATTTTCAACTTTCTCTTTTGTAAGATATTCTCTGAACTTTAAATAGTTAAGAAAGTAATGTGCCTTCGAGTTCAACTTTTTATCGAACATTCCAATCCGGTTAAATATATTCCTGGAATTATATATCTCATCAGTTCCCTTATACACAGAAAAGGAAATATTTAATTCTCTTGCGGCATTTTCAAAAATCTGATGAAGATTTCGGTCGGGATTTCTGTTTCTTTGATATTCAATATGATTTTCCAGATACATCGACCTTTGCTTCAATTCTGAAATTACTGCTTCATTTGCGCGCTCAGTTACCGCCTGTCTGTTATAAACTGCTAAAAATATAACCGGGATAATTGAGACAAGCAGAAATGCAATAAGGAGTTTGGACTTAAAAGTATAATTTATTTTTCTAACCTTAGCAAGAAAAATGCCCACTATAAGGATTAGAATGAAAAATGAATGCACAATAAAAACTTTGAAAAAGTTAAAGAGATTCCAGGTAAATTCTTTTTCAGCAACAAGTACTGCTGTTATTGTTTCAGTTTCCTCTCTGAAAGTTTTTAAAATGAATGTGACGAAATTTTCACCTTCAAATGTCAGCCTTATCCAGCCGTCATTAAATTTAGAAAGATTGGCTGAAGTAATTTCTTTTATCTGCTCTCTGGAGGGATAGCGGTCGCCATAAACCTGTGACAACATGTTGTTAGTAAATTCAAAAACTTTAAGCTGTCTGATATCAACAACCCTGTTCAGAATGGAAGTTGATGATTCAAGAAAATCCGGAAAGTAGTTTGCTCCAATACTCTGTAAATCGAATGATACTGCTACAGCTAAATAACCTGATAGTATTTCACGCTCATAAAATGGAAGAAGTCCGGCAAAATATTTAGTGCCTATATTATCATTAATCAAAACTTCCTGAACGACCGGTTCCTCAGACCGGTGAGGTTTTATATGCTCAAACAAATTTAAGTTCTCGCTTAACCCGATATTAAATTTCCCTAATATATTTCTGTTCCGGTCGTACAAAGCAATGAATGCATTGAATGATTCTTTTTGAATTGAACTTTTACTCCATAACCGGAACGCCGCGGCATCATAATTTATAACCCTGCTGCCAAATACAGATCTTATTTCATCGGTTGCAACCGCATTTCTCAATGTTTCTTCAATTAAAAACTGCAGCAGATTTTCATTAGCCCTGTTTATTTCGTATGCTGTTGTTTTCAGGGATTCTCTTTCCAGCTTTACATTAAAATAATTAAAAAATGTTACTGAGATTATCGAAGCAGCTAAAGTGATATAAACGTAATTGAAGACAGAGCCGTGGTTTTTAATTCTGATGAAGTACAGAAGTATTAGAATTATAATAACAAATAATACCATCATAAAAAGAGTTATCAATGGATCGGTTTGAATAAAATAAAATAGTATCGATAGTAAGAGCAACAATATTGACAGGATGAAGTAATTTATATCCGGTTTTAGTTTTCTGCTTAAATCCCATATTTTGAAAATGATAAATAAAAGACAAAGCATTGCGAGTAAAATAGAAACCGATAATAACAAAATATTCAGATGCATTACTAGTGAAGTCAGATCGGGGATAATCTCAGGTTCTTTGAAGTAACGGATTGTTGAATCGAATATTACACTTTTTGTTGAAGCTGCAAATGCACGAATCAAAAGCACAAATGTTATGATCATAGGAACTGATAATACCTTCAATAACAAATGATATTTTTTCCCCGTCTTTTCAAGAGAATAACTCATTGCGTATCGATAGAGATTAACAGCTAATACAATCACAAATATGTTTGTGATCAGAAACTCAAGAGGAGATTTTACTATACCCCATGCAAATACCGAAGAAAAGTTTGACGGATCAACCAGATCGCCGGAAATGAATGCAGCAGGAATATTAGTCAGGAACAGAATAATTCTGCCTAATACCAAAGAGAGGAGAAGTAAAAGTGATTTTAGTAGTCTGCTGGTCAGGCTTTTAAAATCATTCTTCATACCAAGTATCGTAAAGAAAAATAACAACAAAACCAGAATTGCCTGAATATTGGATGAAGTTTCCTTAATGGAATTTAACTCATTATCTAATAGAGGTTTGCTGAAAGTCACCAGCCCAATTTTGGTCCCGAAATTATTAACAAGATCAAATGAATATTTTGTGCCGTCTCTGGTTTTCGGAAAGAACGGGTTGTATGCAACTTCAAAGTCAATTTCATGTTTATCTGCAAGTTCTTTTATGAAACCGGCAGGCTTGAAATATTTATTGCTGAGTATGTATTTTTTTTCAATCGGTTTGCTTATAGTCAGAAAGAATATGTCATTATCTATTATTACTGAATCTATAAGACTTAGGTAGGTAATAAGATCAGTATCATAAAAATATATTTCACCCAAAGGACTGTTCAGGGGGAATAGTTCATCCTGGGTTATGACAACAGGATTATTCCATGCAATTAATCTACTGTTTGGCGCAAATATACCAATAGAATAGTCTTCAATACTTTTCCTGTTTAATATTTTTATTATCTCGCGGTAAGCTTCATCGCCGGAAGTAAAAATATTTTTCAAATCATTTTTCAGATTGCCGGAGAGATTAAGCAATGATGTTGTTTTCTTAGAGAACTGATTATTAACAGAAATTTCTATATCGTTGATTTTGGAAAACAGTTCTTTATTCCAATCTGCTCTCTTGTTTTCGATGACAGAAGGGGTAAGTACTGCTGAGGCAAATAATAAAGCGAAAATAAAAAAGACGATAGTAAAATATTTCCTATCGCCTTGAAAAATATTAAGTATTTTTTTCTTCATTAATTAATTGTAAGCTGACTTATATTCCAATTGTTTCCGGTTTTCGTTAATGAAATGTAAACCTGTGCCGAACTTCTTTTTCCTCTTATATTAAAATGATAAATTCCTGTTGCATATGGATTTGAAGTTCCTGTTTTAACAATATCAAGTTTAAATTTTGTAACACGATAAATTTTAAAAAATTCTTCCAGAACATAGTATGCCTGGTTTGCACTATAATAACCGTTTGTTCTATCCGTAATACTGAAATATGTCTGGGGACCTAAATAAAGTGATATTTTGGCAACGTCACCCGACTGTATTGCTGATTCTATTTCATCAAAAATTACGGGGTTAAAATCGGATTGTTCACTTGTATCCGTTTTATGTATAAAGTTTTTTTGCTGAGGATATACTGATAAAATAGAAACAGTTAATGAACATATAATTGCTATGTACAAACATTTTTTCATTTCAAACCGTGGAACAAATTTAATTAATAATAAAGTGTAAATCTATACAGCCGGTAAGACAATATAGATTTACACTGCCAAACCTTCCCTACTCAATAACTCGTGTCTTAACTTTCATATCTCTTGTTCCGCCGGGTACAACAGGTTTTAACTGAGGATCACCTGATACAGTCTGATATGCCCAGTCAAATACTATTCTGTCATTTGTTATCGATTTAATTCTTACTTTGGCAAAATGATTGTCGTAAGTCCAGATCACATAAGTATGACCGACTATTGCAATTTCATCCTTATATGGCGACCATCCGCCTTCTGGTGCAAATTCTATATCCCATATATCATTTGTAGGACCCATATCAATTATATCAGTATCATCATAAACTACAAGGTAGCCGGTTCCTTCAAATAATTCGAAATAAAAATCGGTATCAAGATGATCGAATGGTCTTACGGAATATTTTGAAAAAGAATAACCAGAGTTGTCAGGAAATCTTCTAAAATCAAAAATGGATTGATTGAATCCTTCCGGTCTGGGTCGTGCATATACAACTTCAAGACTAAGTTCACTTTCATTATTGTTATAGTCAAAGGCTGTAACAGCATAATAATACCGCGTACCGTTTGACACATCATAATCGGTGAAGTAATTATTTGTTGTAGTACCGATAAGTGTATATCTTCCATCGTAAGAATAACTGTAATAAACATTATAACCGGCAAGATCGCTGTCCCTATTATGATTCCAATACAGATCTACTATTCCGTCACCGTTTAATACAGTTAATCCTTTAGGAATATTTGGCGGAGTGTAGTCGTATTCATAGTTTGTGTCATTCACATTGCAGGCGGTAAAGAATAAAACTGTGAATAAAACTGCTGCTGATATTTTAAACTTTTTCATGACTCTTTCCTTTTAGTTTAAATCATATCAGTATTATCCAAAGCAGGTGCCACGAAAAAGATTGGTTTTTCATCAAAAATCGAACAAAATAAAAAGCTAGTGTCTATTAAATTAAACACTATATGAGCAGATACCCGATAGAGAAATCGTTATAAATCTAAGAAATTTCCATCGAAAAACATTTGTCTCTTGTTTATCACACCTACTGATTTTCCGGTAAGCAGCTTTTTATCAAATGGTGAGTTTATTGATTTGCTTAAAAACCGGGATCTATCCACAGTCCAAACAGTATCAATATCCAGAATAGTCAGGTTGGCTAGTTCACCTTTTTTAATTTGAGGGATAGGGATTTTCAGAATCTTTCTGGGATTAATGGCAAACTTTTCAATTAATTGTTCTAACGTTAATAGTTTTTTGTGATATAATTCAGTAAGAGCTAAACCAATCTGTGTTTCAAGTCCGATGATACCATTTGGAGCGTATTCGAATTCAACTTCCTTCTCTTCGATTGTATGGGGTGCATGATCGGAAGCGATACAATCCAGAGTTCCGTCTTTTAAGCCGTGTAAAATAGCATCAACATCGGCTTTAGTCCGGAGAGGAGGATTCATCTTAACATTTGTATCATAAGTTTTTACTGCATCATCAGTAAGTGTGAAATGATGCGGGGTTACTTCGGCAGTTACTTTAATTCCCTTTGCTTTTGCTTCTCTAACCATTTCAACAGATTTTTTTGTACTGATATGTGCAATGTGAATTTTAGCCCCGGTATATTCGGCAACGAGAATATCCCGCATTACAATTAAGTCTTCAGCCAAGGAAGGTATAGGAGGTAAGCCGAGGATAGTTGAATTTATACTTTCATTCATTGCACCGCCTGCCAGGGAATCATCTTCACAATGCTCAATAACCGGAAGGTCATACATCCTGGCATATTCCATTACACGTTTCAGAATTGATGCTGTTTTAATTGCAGTTCCATCATCGGAAAAGCCAACTGCACCAGCCTCGTATAATTCTGCCATAGGAGAAAGTACTTCACCTTTTCTTCCCACTGTTGCAGCAGCAATTGGATGTACATCTACAAGATGATTTGCAGCTTGTTTTTTTATGAATGAAATCACTTCTGCAGAATCAATTGCCGGTTCTGTATTAGGCATACAGGCTACTCCCGTAAATCCGCCGTTTGCAGCACTATTGCATCCGGACAAAACGGTTTCCTTATCCTCTCTTCCCGGTTCTCTGAGATGAACGTGCATATCGAAAAATCCGGGTGAAACCACCTTTCCGTCAAAATCAAATATTCTTACTTCACCTGATTCCGATTCCTTAAATTTACCTGTTTCAGCAATTATCCCGTTATCGATAAGGATGTCTGTTTTTTCCATGTTTAATTTTTGAGTGGGATCGATGATGGTGACATTTTTTAATAAAATTTTCATTCTGAATTTTCCGTTTAATTTAATGTTCCGAGTAAATATAAAACTGCCATTCTTACAGCGACGCCATTTGTTACCTGGTTAAGAATTATCTGTGAAGTACCATCCGCAATATCAGAAGAAATCTCAACTCCTCTGTTGATAGGTCCGGGATGGAGAATAAGCACATCCTTTCCATTTTTTTCCAATCTCTCCTTTGATACTCCAAAGTATTTTGCATATTCTCTTATTGATGGAAAATATTCTCTCGCTTTTCTTTCAAGCTGAATTCTTAAAATGTTCAGCACATCATTTTCCTGTATTGCTTCATCAATATTTGTTATAACATCAACACCAAATTCTTCAATGTAACGCGGGATCATTGTTGAGGGTCCGCAAAGTGATACTTTGGCACCCATTGTTTTAAGACCATATATATTGGATAGTGCAACGCGGCTGTGGGCAATATCGCCGACTATACATACCTTAAGCCCTTCAAGTTTGCCAAGTTTTTCCCTTATAGAATACATATCGAGCAAAGCCTGCGTCGGATGTTCGTGTATTCCATCACCGGCATTTATAATATTTGAGTCACAGACTTTTGTCAGAAAAAGCGGCGTGCCAGCTGCGGCATGCCGAACAACCACCATATCAACTTTCATGGCTTCTATATTTTTAATTGTATCTTTCAGAGTTTCACCCTTACTTACGCTGCTTGTTGATACTGAAAAATTGATTGAGTCTGCTGATAACCTTTTTTCAGCCAGTTCGAATGATATTCTTGTTCTGGTTGAATTTTCATAAAAAAGATTAACAATTGTTTTTCCCTGCAGTGTTGGTACTTTTTTGATAGGTCTTTCAAGAACTTCTCTGAAAGTGATTGCGGTATCAAGAATTAATTGGATATCTTCTTTAGGAACTCCCTGGAGTCCCAGTAAATGTCTGCTGGATAATGGCATTTAATTATTCTCTCACTTTATTTTTTTTCTGATTCAACAAGATAAATAGCATCTTCACCGTCGAATTCTTCCATTTTAACTTTTATTTCTTCATCCAATGATGTTGGAATATTTTTCCCCACATAATCTGCACGTATAGGCAGTTCACGATGACCCCTGTCAATAAGGATGCAGAGTTGAATTGAAGCAGGTCTTCCCAGGTCCATCAGAGCATTTAAAGCTGACCGTACAGTTCTGCCTGTGTACAACACATCATCAATCAGAATGATATCTTTTTCATTGATATCAAAAGTGATATCTGATACTGAAACTTCCGGCTGTTTTAATCTTGTTCTGAAATCATCCCTGTACAGAGTCACATCCAGAACACCGAAGGGCAGATCAACGCCATCGATTTCTTTAATCTTGTTACGGAGTCTTCTCGCAAGAAATTCTCCTCTTGTTCTCATGCCCATAAGGATGAGATTATGAGAGCCTTTGTTCTGTTCAAGAATTTCATGGGCAATACGGGTTATTATGCGGTTAAACCCTTCTTTGTCTATTATGTTAGATTTTATTTTCATAGATACAAAAAAGCCTCCTTGGACTAAAGTCCGCAGAGGTTACGTTATAATTGGTTAATATAAATTTTGTTTCCTTTTCCATCTCTCCGGATAGATTTAAAGGTTAATAAATAAACTATCCAAACTTAAATGATTGGGGTTTCAAAGTAAAGTAGAAGAAGTAATAATTTCGTATCACAACTCTCCAGAGTTGTGAATGGGTTGCGCAATGGGTA
>JAWOIK010000309.1:0-12016 GCA_046484705.1 Ignavibacteriaceae bacterium
CTTCTCTGTTTTTCCATCAGGAAATGTGAATTTTCCATTGGCATCGCTTAGGAAAATCACCATACCTTCCGGATGTGAATGCATTGCACCTTTTTCTCCCGGCGCATATGTAATTCTTAATACGCGGACCTGATCATTTTCAAACTCAACTTTGTAATGTTTGGGATCTACTTTGGCTGCATCCTGTGCAAAGCTGAATCCCGATAAAAATATCACTGCAAATAATACAGTGAATATTGAAAGTAACTGTTTCATAAGCCCATCTCCTGTTAGATTAATAAATAATGATATACTATTTTGCTTTATACGCTTCCAACTCAATCTCAATTAAAAATTCCGGCAGAGCCAATTCTTTTACTCCAAGCCACGAGCCTGTTGGAAAATGTTTTGTGTAAATGGAGTTGCGATATTCTGCCTTAGTCAGAAATTCCGGCATATTGGTTGTGAATATATTTTCAACGATTACATCTTCGAAAGTACAGCCGTAATGTTTCAACACTTTTTCCAGATCGGAGTAACAATTTTTCATCTGCTGCAATAAATCTCCATCAGCAGTGGGATTGCCTTCGTCATCCATGCTGACAGCTCCGGAAATTTTTATATCGTTCCCGATTCTTACAGCGTGTGTATAACCGTAGGCTTTTTCAACTTCGGAGCGCAGGTTAAAATACTCTGGTCTTTCAGTTGTCAGTGCCGGATTAATTTGTTGATTCATTTTTAATCCTTATTCCTGGTTTATTAAATTGATATTTATTTTCTACTTCATAGCCACAACTACTTGATAAGTATCAGCATGTTGTTGAAAGTTTGTAATGAGTCCATCCTTCAGTATCCACATATGAACAAACTGAACATTTATTTCTTTCCCTGTCATTTTATTTTTTGCTTTGTAACGACCGGTTACAATTATTTCACCGGAGTATGACTCATAATACTTTTGATCGGTCAAGTTCCAGTATTCCCATTCTGCTCCAATACGTGCAAAAACACCTTCAAGTACAGCCTGTGGTCCTATATATGGATTGCCATCTGCATAGGGGAAATTTTCTGCTTCATTCCATATAATTTTGGAATCAAACATTTGCAGAACGGCAGATACATCACCTTCAGCAAAAGATGCATACAAATTCTGGATGATTTTAACATTGTTTTCTATTGCAGGTTTATTGTCCATAGCAAAAGATGAACTTAATGCAATAAATGACATTAGCAGTATAAACCGAGTAATTAAATTTTTCATTGTTTACTTAATTTTTGTTAATATAATTTTTATTTAATGAATTAGTTCATTCAGATGTTTCAGCTATCTCTTCAATAAAATAAATTTCGGGCATGCCGATAACTCCGGCATTCTTCATTGCTTCTCTTGTGGAATCTGATGAAACAAACTTTTTAGCATTCTCAATGCTGCTTATCTCCAGAAGAACAAAAATATCATTGGGATCATCTGCGTTTCTAAAAACTTTTCCGCCTTTAGAACCGTTCTCTGCTCTGGCATCCGAATGATTATCGAAAGCCGGTTTCCATTTGTTATATTCTTCAATCTTATGATGAATTAGTATGTGAGCCATAGTATTCTCCTTTTTATGATTATTAATATTACGTTAGAATTTTATTGTCCGCTGAGCCATTGCTCAAAACTTTTATTGGCTTCACCTTCGGGATAAGTCCAATCCGGTTGAAGACGAAGACCTGTTTTACTTTTCCAGATAAAATCAACAGCATCATTCAGATCTTTATGGTTATTTATCTGAAGCAGAAAGATTTTAAGATTTCCAAGATTTTTTACTTTTAGTTCCGTGTTTACATTCTGTGCAAGCAGAGCATTTTTAATAATATCCACCTGGCGCTGATCGTAGCTTGCCCAGACAATTCCATCATTACCGGAAAGAAAATCATTTTCATCAAATGCTATTGAAATTTCAATTGAGCTTCCAAAGGGAATTTGAAGGGATTCTTCATCAGTCAGAACATTCAAATTCACCAATTTCTCATTTTCAAGCTTGATTTTCCCCAAATCGGAATAGTATCCTTTTATTTTTATCAATTTCACAGGAATTGTCATTTTATTAATGTTATTCAATTGATTAAAGACGGTGGTAAAAGTAGGAAATGAAGCGGAAGTAATCTGGTATTTTTCACGCAAATGTTTGGACTTTTCTTTCGTTTAATAGATTTGTGCGTAATTATAAACAATGATCCTTTGGTAATGTTTGTTCATAAAATAGAATGGGGGAGTGGGCGAATCGGGGATGGGAGAAGCCTGAAATGAGGGAATCAGAGATTTAGTTTAGCTTTTGTAAAAATAGATATTTCAATAACTCCGTTTCTCCGATTCTCCCCATTACAATTTGCCAATCATAAGTTATGATCAACACCTTTATACTCCGAAGGACTGCACCCAAATTGCTTCTTAAATGAACGAGAGAAATAGGATTGATCATTAAAACCTACTTTATAACAAATCTCAGCAACTGTACCTGTCTTTTGTAATAACAGATCTGCAGCTCTTTGCAAGCGGAGTGACCGGATTAACTGTCCCGGTGGCTGGTTTATCAGTGCATTAAGTTTTCTGTTTAACTGGGAAACACTCATATTCACTTCTTCTGCAAGTGTATCAACGCTGAATTTTTCATCTTCAAAATGAGCCTCAATAAAACTTACCACTTTATTTAAAAATACCTGATCGGCAGAAACAGCAGATACTTCAGAAGGTTTTATTACAGTTGCTTTGCTAAATCTTTTCCTAAGCTGATTCCTTTGTTGAATTAAATTTCTAACACGTACTATTAATTCTTTTGCACTAAAAGGTTTGGTGAGATAGGCATCAATACCGGTTTCAAGTCCTTCTATTTTGTCATCAAGTCCGGCTTTTGCGGTTAACATTATTATCGGTATGTGACTTGTCCTTTCATCTGATCTGATTGATTTGCTGAATTGATATCCATCCATTTTAGGCATCATTACATCCGTAATAATTAAATCCGGAATTTCATTTTGTGCTTCGGTAATTCCTTCCTCTCCGTTCGAGGCTTCAATTATTTTGTATTCTGTTTCCAGCTGTTCACGGATATATGACCGCACATCGGGATTATCTTCAACCGTTAAAATTATTTCCTGCCGGACTGATGAAGTTTGTCCTTTGTCAGATTTCTGATCCTGATCTGGTTCTTCTGTATTTTGAAAGTTTATTTCCAAATCATCAGAAATAGTTTTTGCAGTAAACTTATCCTGAGGCAGATCAATCAAATTCTCTTTTTCTTTTGTAAAATCTCCTAAAGGAAGATAAATACTAAATTCTGTTCCTTCATTTACTTTGCTGTTAACAGTTATTTTTCCTTTGTGAAGTTCAACAAGTTCTTTAGTAAGTGCTAAACCTATACCTGTTCCTTCATGTTCACGTGTCATTGAACTATCCACCTGATAAAAACGATCGAAGATGTGTGGAAGACGATCTGCAGGAATGCCAAGCCCGGTGTCGCAAATTTGGATTTCAACTTCAGATGATTTTAAAACTTTCAAGCTTACTTTAATCTCACCATTGGCAGATGTAAACTTAAATGCGTTTGAAACAAGGTTGTAAAAAACTTTTTCCATTTTATCCGGATCAAAAACAACCGGAATATTCTGATATTCAGATTCGAACTTAAGTGTAATTTTTTGTGCTTCAGCCAGAGATTCAAAAGAGAAGAAAAGACTTTTGAGAAATGAAACTATGTTATGCTGTTCCGCATTTAACTCCATACTTCCGGCTTCAAGTTTGGATAAATCCAATAATTGATTAATTAAAGTGAGAAGCCGTCTTGCATTTCTGTTTGCAACCTGCAGTTTACCCTTTTCTTTGTTGTCAATAGCTGATGACATTACGCTGTCAACCTGACCTAAAATCAATGTGAGAGGTGTGCGGAATTCGTGAGAGATGTTTGCAAAGAACTGTGATTTTAACTGATCAAGTTCTTTCAACTTTCCATACTCAACACGTTCTAATTGTAATATATGTTTTTTGTTTATTCTCTTTAACTCATAACTTCTTATCTGATACAATATTCCCAGGAAGAAAACTGCATAAATAAAGAATGCCCACCAGGATAAATACCAGGGTGCAAGTACTGTGAATGCAAAACTGTCTTCTGATCCAATAATTCCGTAAACATTTTTAGCCCGAACACGAAATATGTAATCACCGCTGTGCAGGTTTGTATATTCCTTTGATGGTTCACTGGTCCATTGTGACCAATCGGCATCATTGCCTTCAAGAATATATTGATATAAATTTGATCCGGGTTTAGTATAACTTGCTGCAGAAAACTTAAAGAGTATATTACTTTCATCAAATGAAATGGTAATTGTTTTAAGGGAAGAATCTCCTGCTGCTCCGTTAAATACAAGGGAATCCTGATCGACGATTACACTGCGTATATTTGTTGAAAATTCTAAATCATAATTTTTATTTATTGACGGATCATATCTTATCAGTCCCTCGTTAGTGCTTATCCAAAGAAATTCCTTATTCCTTTCTGAATCATAATCTGCATATAAATCGTAAACATCTTTAAGATTTAAAGCTCTGAATGCCGGTTCAGGTTTCCACAGAAATGTTGCATCCGTTTGTCTGACTGCCTTACCAAGATCGATTCCGGATTTAGTTTGTGCCAAAATCCATAAATCTCTGTTACGGTCTTTAACTAAAAGTTTTATATGGTTAGTTGAATCTGTAAATGCATCACCTAATGAAGATTCCGGAATAAAAGATTCTGACTGATTATCAAAGCTGAACAGGCCCACATCAGTAGCAAACAATATTTTATCACCTACCAAAAAAATATTACACTCGTTTCCAGGGAGGCCATTAGTCTTATCATAGCGATCGATTTCCATTTCAACACTTTCTGCTTTGTTTAATAGAGAAGCAGCATTATAATTTTTGATATGAACAATGCCCTCATAATATGTGTTAATCCACAAGCTTCCATCTATATCTTCAATAATTGATTTCATTTCATCTTTAACAGGAGAAGTATCGCTAAGTAACTGAAGATTACCATTATTATATTTTAAGATTGCAAGACCGATTCTGTAAACCACATATACAATGCTCGTATCCAACAATGATTGGTATAAATCAGGAACTTCCAGACTAATTAAATGTTTGGCATCATTATTTTTAGTAATCCGGTAAATTGCTGAATTCGAAGATGCAAAAAGATCATTGCCAATCGATATAAAGTCAAGACCTCCTGAAGCAATATCTGAAACAGGTTTAAATTCTGAAGTTGATTCATCTAAATAAAACAATCCCAGTGCATTGGAGCCATATAATGTGTTATTAAATCTGTGAAGAGCTGAGATAGATTTGTTACCGATATATTTTCTTGTGAGAATTACAAAATCAGGTGAGGATTCAACCCGTGTAATGCCTTCTGCCATTGCAAGCCACAACCCACCCTGCCGGTCGGGGAATACATCATAAATAATATCTGAAACAAGTCCGGATTTGGAATTAATTATTCTGGAAAGTCGACCTTCTTTATCAATAATCGCAACGCCTCCCCTCATTGTAGCTACAGCAATGTTTCCATTTTCAAGAATGCAGGTGTTGTAAATTCTGTTCTGATTTAAATATTCATCAGCTTCAGTTTTAAATTGTGAAAAATTATTTCCATCATACAGAAAAAGACCATCACTGCTTGTGGATATTAAAATCTTTGTGCCAAACAGGAGCATGTCGTAAACACCTGTTGCTGCAAATCTTTCACCATCAGCAATGAGTTCTAAAGAATTACCTGATACTTTTAATAATCCGATACCATTATTCCTTGTAAAAATATCATCTTTAATTTTATATAATCTGAACGAGTTTACGGAATCAATTACTGTTATTTTATTTTCAAACCATCTGAAAATTTTATCACGTGTTTTAAAGTAAACACCATGTGAAGCAGCGGCTACATCCCATACATCACCAAACTCACTGTATTTACTATCCAGGTAGTTGAGAAGCGAAACAAATATTAACGAGCCGGTTGAATCCGGTGCGAGATAGCCAAAATCAGATGAAGCTGCAACGTATATTCTTCCAGCCTCATCGATACTTAAAGATCTTACAAGGGAGTTGTTTTTAGTTTTTATCAGCCGCCATCCGTTGCCGTCATATTCAAGAATGCCATCAGTATTTCCGAAATACATAATTCCACGGTTATCCTGCAGAACGCACCAGTTTTGGAAAGAAGCATTATATACTTCCGGTCCGTAATAATTTATTATTGGCTGACCAATATCATTAAAGCTTTTGCCGGCAATTTGGCAAAATGAAATTGATGGGGTAATAATAATGATGAATATAATATGTTTTATATAAAGCAAATCAGCCAATAATAATATTGAAGGATGACACTGACATAATTTAACTCACAAAGTTTTTAAATCATAAAATCATATTAATTGTGTATGTTAATTATTTGAAATGATCATGATTAGAAAAGTCGTTGAAGTAGTAAACCAGTTTTAAAGCTATTACGGATGACACATAATTACACGTAACAAACGTTCCGAATATTTGAATTCAACTTTTCTTATATTTCGCATCATTCAGAAACAAATTGAGTATATGGATCCAATTAATATTGTTATCGGACTGAATATTATTGCAACCTTCGGTGCGAACTACTCCGGTGCCAAGAAAGGATTTAAATCCAAAGTTGGTGCGTTTAAAGATAAACCCAAAACGTATCTTCAGTGGCTGCCGCTTACATTCTCAACATTAACTTTACTTCTACTCATCATTTCTGTTTTCCAGTTGGGGACTATTGAGTATACTGAAGAATATCAAATGATTCGTTATATAGGCTTAGCATTTTATTTGTTATTCTCATGGATGCAGGTATGGGCATTTAAAGTGCTTGGGGATAATTATTCCCAGGAAATACTTATAATTAAGAACCATCAGCTTGTTACAAAAGGGCCATTTAAATTAATACGTCATCCGCAATATCTTTCTCAGATTTTAATGGACCTTGGAGCGGCTGCTGCAACATTAAGTTTTATTTTATTACCAATTGCATTAATACAAATACCGTTTTTATTTATGCGGGCAGAACTGGAAGACAATCTCCTTCAAAAGCATTTTAGTGAAGACTGGAAGTCATATAAACAAAAGACTGGTTCATTTCTTCCGTTTATTGGTTAAATATGTTGAATAGTACTAAAAGAAATCATCTTTCTGCAATTCTTATATTCTTTTTATTATTCTGTTCCGCAATTGTTGCGCAGGAGATAAAAAGCCTCTCTGTTATAACTCCAGATGGGACAAAGTACGTACCTGTTTACACCAGAGAATCAACTGTTTATGTTTCACTGAAACATCTTGCAGAAGCGCTTTCTGTAAATTACTTTCAGAATGATCAGACAGCAAAAATAGAACTTAAGTTTGATAACTATCTTCTAAAAGTTACTGGTAAAAATCCATTTTTAATATTAACTCATAGAATTGATGGTACTCAAAGAATTTACCAATTGCCGACTTCAACCTATGTATTGGACGCAAAAGTATTTGCCCCGGTAAAATATATGCTCGAAGCTTTACAATTTTCACTTGGTAAAGAATTAAAATTTAATCCTCCCGCACAGCTTATAGTTGGAAAAGTAATTGCGGAATCAGAGCCGTTAAAAGTTCCTGATCAAAAGCTTCCGGCGGTTTCTTTTTATAATATTAACGGAATTTCAGTTGATGAAAGAGCAAACGGTACACTTATAAGAATAAATTCGAATAAAAGAATTCCATCCTATGTAAGTTCATTTAAGGATGACGTTTTAACTATCGTTTTACGCCAGGTTAATGTTGATAGTTCAAAAATAAATTTTTCGACTGGGAAAGGGTTGATAAAAAAAATAAGCGCCAGGAATACCGGTAATGATGTGGAAATTAAATTAACAGTTGGAAAAGAATATACAACAAGCGAAGTAATGAATGTTGATAAGAGTAACGATATTCTTATTACTCTACATAACAGAATTTTCAGCAGAGCCAATGCTGTTGATAAACTGAAAGACAAATGGAATTTTGATGTGATTGTAATTGATCCGGGACATGGGGGTAAAGATCCCGGCGCAATTGGAGTGAACGGTGCCAAAGAAAAAGATATTAATCTTGCAATTGCTTTGAAACTTGGCAAGCTGATAGAAGCTAATATGAAAGATGTGAAAGTAGTTTATACACGAAAGACGGACGTATTTGTTGATCTTTATAAACGCGGAAAAATTGCTAATGAAAATAATGGAAAATTATTTATATCAATTCATTGCAACTCCACTAAAAAACGACCGACAGATGCTTCCGGTTTTGAGGTGTATTTATTAAGACCGGGCAGAACTAAAGAGGCAATATCGATTGCCGAAACTGAAAACAGTGTAATACAATATGAGGAAAATCCCGGCAGGTATGAAAAACTAACAGATGAGAATTTTATACTTGTAAGTATGGCTCATGCAGCATATATGAAATACTCTGAAAAGTTTTCAGAACTTCTTCATAAGGAATTTGATAAACATTCGGAACTAAAATCACGCGGAGTTAAACAGGCGGGATTTTATGTATTGGTTGGTGCTTCAATGCCAAGTGTGTTAGTTGAATCAGGTTTTCTTACCAACACTAAAAATGCAAGTCATCTTTCAACCAAAGCCGGGCAGCAGAAATTTGCCGAATATACCTTTAATGCGGTAAAAAAATATAAAGATTATTATGAACTGATGATGCAATCCGAATGATTGCATCATTCTAGCACCAATTGTTATTCAGGAAACTTTACAATTTAGTAGCCTCAAAAGAAAATATTACTTTTCTGATAACTCGAATTATCAGTCTAGTTTTTTTAGTTCAACATCACCGCCGGATGTGCGTGCAACCAGTATTTCACCGCCTCCGTTAATTTCCCCGATTATTTTTGTACGGCTCATTTTAGAAGCATTGTTTATTGTTATGCCGGAATTACTAACACTGCCGCCTGATGTTGAAAGTTCAACACTTGCTTTTATATCCTGTGAAACCCTGATATCTATATCTCCGCCTGATGTTTTAAGCTCTATGCCTTTATTTACACCCGAATATTCCAATTCTATGTCACCGCCGGAAGTTTTGGCAATAACAGGTGTATTTGATGTATAAATATTTATATCACCTCCGGAAGTTTTTGCTTCAATGGAACCAATACAACGGTCTGCCCAGATATCACCGCCTGATGTGTTGAGTAGAACAGTACCACTTACTCCTCCAACTTTAATATCACCACCTGAAGTTGAAATGTTAATATTGAACGATGATGGGACCATTATTTCATATTGCAGATTCATACCGGAAAACCAACTCCATCCGCTGCCATCCCGTTTACCCTTTATTTCAACTTTATCATCATTCGCTATAAAGCTGAACTGCATTCTTTCTCTTGCCCGTTCGTTACCAATAACTTTAACTTCAACTTCGCTTCTATCCCATGGTGTAACGATTACATCGCCGGATTCAGTGGATAAGATTAATTCTTTTCCGGGAGAAATTTTAAAAGTTCTGTGATGAAGAGTTTCCGCTGATGGCGGGTTCGGTATATACATTTCTGCATAAAGAAATGAGCTGATTATGCAAACATTTATTAAAGTAATTAAGAATGATTTCATTTTATGTTAAACCTTTTAATAATGAAGAATTATTAATTAGACCCATAAAAAGCAACAAAGGTTACTCGCTCAGTAAAGATTATACCATAAATCACCCGCATTTAAAGGACAGGCGATTATAAATATCTGAAATTTTACTGCAACTTAAATTTTACCATGTTTCTTCATAATAACTGTCCATTCCTCAACATCTAGCTGTTCTGACTCTTCAATTAACATAATTGGAATGTCATCTTCAATTCGATACCTTCTTCGTGTTTCCTTATCTGTTGAAATAAGAAAATCTCCATCAAGCACTAAATCTGCCTTTGTTTCCGGGCAGCATAAAATATCCAGAAGTTCTTTACTTATCATTTACCAACCTGTTTTTTATTTCAAAAATAATTGAGTTGATTTACAAGGAAAAGTTTAAGTGATGCAAGTAACATTCCGCTGCTACCACAGATAAGATTTATTTCTTAACCAGCTTAATGTCATCAATCCAAACAATTCCTGTTCCGGCTACAACCAGGTTTAATTTTATATTGTCCGGATTCTCACCCGGGTTTAAAAAGAAATTTGTTTGAAGTCCTGTCCAATCTGTTGAACCTGCGATTGAATTTTCTAAGCCCCTTGAAAAGTATTCACCTTTCCCCTCAAATATACACCACATTTCCAGGTAAACCTGTCCCTGCACATTTTCGCATTTCACCTTAGCGTAATAAAATAAAGCAGCATCTTCTGCATCAATATATCCTGTCTCGTACAATTGGATAACAGATGGAGCATTTGAAACTATTCTCAGAGAACCATTTCCGTCTGCTGTAACCTCTTTATCAATTGTGACACCTGTTTGAATGATAATGTTGCTGAGGTCATCGATAGCAAAGTGTTTCAATTCTATTCCTTCGTTCGAAATTTTTGTGCAGGAAAGGAAAATCAATGATAACAGTAAGTATATATTCAGGAATTTCAATTACGCTTCTGATTTTGTTACAAAATTAATTATTAAATCTGTGAGATTTAATTCTAATACAAGATCATCCAATTTAGTTGTAGTCAGTGAAATTTTAAGTTAAAGTTCTAATAAATAGTCTGCAATTTTCCCTAAATCTTTAACATCCTTATTCCCGTAAGCGGGCATAATCATATTCGGATATTTCTTTTTGTATTCTTTCAGCCTGTCAGAATCCATATAAGAAGTCGGATTGCGCAAATAATTTATAAGACGATCCCGGTTCCAGAATTCATTTAATCCTGCTAATTGAGGACCCATTGAAGTACCTTCGAGATGAGCTCCATGACAATTCAGACATCCAAAATTATTCATTAATTGTGCGCCGGATAATTCACCTAATGGCTCTTCGGTTACAGGCATGTTGCCCATATCTGAAAAATCTTTATGAACAGCATCCTCTTTGGTTAGTCTCCCAAGCATAAACAAGCCAAGGAATAAAAATAAAATTATAGTTACCCATATCTGAGGTTTTGTCATTTCGTGTTGCTCTGTTTTTGTGAGTAATTAATCAATTTCAAATGATGCATTTACAACACCAATAATTTCTTTATCAATTGAACTCAGATCATTAATTCCATAATCAGAAATTACATTTGAAAATTTTGGAGTGATCTGAAGAACTCCCATTCTTGCAGTACGCATTGGACCAAGATCTCTGCCTGTTGCTTCTGCAATTTTCTGTGCTCTTACCATAGCATCCTTAGCGGCTTCAGCCTGGATTTCAATTTTCAGTTCGGCAAGCTTTGTATAATGATATTCCGGCATTTCCACATTGAAGTTTATTCCTTGTTCAACAAGGGAAGCTATGTCCAGTGAAATCTCTTTTATCTTGTTAACATCCGTCGAACTTATTTCCATTCTTTGATTATACACATAACCAATAATCCGTCCGGTACTGTAACCCTGTGTCCCGATTTCATAAACCGGATAATTATTCATCGTGAAGAATTCCACCTTATCCTTCGGAAATCCTTTCTTTTCAAGATATAAGAGTAAAATTGGTCTGCTTCTGTTCAATTCCCGGAAGGCATATTCAGGAGCAGCTGCCTGAACAGTAAGAGTTCCTCTAAGAAAACCAAGATCTGAAATAATTTCCTTTTTTGCGGATCCGGTTACTGTAATTGTCTGGTTAGCACTTTGATTTGATTTCCATGCACCGACAAATATAAATACTCCTATGACTAAACTTATTCCAAGTATCAGGAAAGGAATTATTAAGTTATTTTTATTATTCATAAAGTTGAAATTTCCTTTGCTAAATTGCGATGCAACATATCAAAAAAGCGAAATTTTAACAACTGAAATTGAAGTAGGATAAGTTTAATATTATTTGAATGTATGAGGATAAGAATTGTC
>JAWOIK010000334.1:0-15236 GCA_046484705.1 Ignavibacteriaceae bacterium
CCTGTGGTCATTTTTATCAAATGTTTTACTTTTATCAAACTTACCGGTTAACAGTCCGAACTGAAGAGGAATTCTTGCAATCACACCATAATTTTTTTCTTCTGCTTTTTTAATCAGCTTTAAGGAACGTTGATTAATTACATTTAATACAAGCTGAAAGCCATCAGCAAGATTTCTTTCAATTAAATATTCCGCCTCAGGATAAGGATTGAAAGTGCTGAGTGAAATTCCCCAGTACCTGATCTTTCCTTTCTCCTTAAGCTCTTCCATGGCTTCAATGCATTCACCTTCTTCAAGATGATTTAACTTAGCGGAGTGGAATTGATAGTAATCTATTTTATCGCGTCTTAATCTTTTCAAACTTTCATCGCAGGATTTAATGATATGGGATCTTGAATAATCAAGAACAATGTTTGTGTTTTCAACACGGTGTCCGACCTTTGTTGCAATTATAACATCATCTTTATTTCCAAAAACTTTTCCAATTAACTCCTCGCTATGTCCGAATCCATAAAAGTCGGCGGTATCATAAAAATTAATTCCAAGGTCAAAAGATTTATTCAGTGCCTTTATTGAATTATTATCGTCAACATCGCCCCAACCAATTGCTGTATCGCCAACCATAGCGGGTCCGCCGATCCCCCATGCACCAAAGCCGATTTCACTTACAAGTAAATCTGTTTTTCCAAAATTTCTGTATTTCATTTATAATTTCTCAATTAAAAAAATGTAATAAAAAAAATCCCTCCGTTAAGAAGGGATTTAATTTACTGATTGTTTATTTCATCAGAATCATTTTTCTGCTATGCTTATAGCTATCTGTTAAGATTGTATACAGATAAACTCCACTCGATAGATCGGATGCATCAAAGGTTACCGAATAATTTCCAGCATTAAAATTATCATTTACCAGAGTGGAAACTTGTCTTCCGAGTATATCGGTAATAATTATTTTAACATTTGAAGCTTCGGGAATAGAAAAATTAATTTTTGTTGAAGGATTAAATGGATTCGGATAATTCTGTTCGAGATTATACGAAACCGGAATACCGTCATTTTCTGTTTCAACACTTACCGGATCAAATGTTGCAACTCTTATATCATCAAAGTAGTGTTCACCAAAAACCGGATTGCCCGGAACGTAAGTGAGCTGAAAACTATCGAATCTGAATGGCGGTTCAAGGATCCCGTTTCCGATCCATGATCCGGTTTCACCTTCAGCAAGGTTCCAGGTGACAAGTTTCCATCCGATCCAGTCAACATCATGCCATTGACTGACTTCTATGCTATTAGTATTAATTTCACGTACAGCAAATCTGAATTTATTGTTGCTGCCATCACCGAACAGAAATACCTGCAGTAAACCGTTTGCATCAAATTGCGGCAGAACAGTGTTTAAATATTCTCTTATAAGCCAGTCGCTAGCGCCGGTGTTCCATCCATATTTTAGGAGCATCGATCTAGTGCTGCCTGTATTGAGGTTAAACACATTAGTTGAAACAGATGCAGAGGTAGAATCCGGAATTTGTCCTATTGTACTGCCCGAGTTATTTGGCTGAAGCCAGTTGTTAATTCCATTTTCAAAATTATCAATTGATGTTCGTAATGTGTAGCCGGAATCTCCGGTTGTAAAAATGTAATCAATCTGGGTGTTTATCGAATTGCCGAATATATCTTCAACACCGGGCAATAACTGAATTGAGTAGGATTCATTTTCGATTAATGGAGTTGTTACAAAGAAATTTAAAACACTTCTGTTGTTTACAACATAATGTCTTAATATTCCAGCGGCTGCTACCTGATTTGAATTTCTGACAACTTTGAATTTACCGGTAATCGTTGATGTATTAACCCGTTCACTAAATGCAAAATTAATTACAGGACGCAACTCAACATTGGTTTCATTGTCAGGAGGATAAACATCCACAACAAGGGGAGCAATAAAATCCTGAACTTTTGTTTTTATAGTAAATGTCAGAGGGTCACCGCCAACACCATCTCCATTGCCGTCAAACAGATGACCGTATTTTCCTAAAGCACTTCCGGATATCGTGATTTCATATTCACTGTCAAAAGCAAAATTGGAAGTATTAATACTTACAGTTCTGTCAAGATCAGACCAGGCATATGTTACACTAACCGGAGGATTGAAACTTATGTTTGATTCAACAGAGGTTTTATCCATCGGACGAGAAAAATTAATTACCAGTGGCTCAACACCGGGATAAAGACTATCATTAGCTGCCGGTACCGTAGATAAAACTTTTGGCGGAGTATTTGAAATTAATTGGAGATCAACGAATGTAAAAAAAGTATCTTCCGGAGTTACATTAATTGTTAATGAATCATAACCCGGAGCATAAGCAAGCAACTGATGATTTGCTGATGAAACATCTTCAAAAAAATAAAATCCGTTCCTCAACTGTTCGGGGTCATTTGAATATAAATGGAATAATGATTCCCAGGTATCTGTTGTATCTGTTTGTCCGTCTACTGAAACAATAGCCCCATTCATCGGCTGACCGGTTTCAATGTCTTTGATTATTCCTGTAACTATACCTGCATATGGTCTTGGAATACTATGGTATTTCAGAATTGTCCAGTAAAATGTATATGCTTCTAATCTTTTCCATTTCTCATTCATATTCAACTGGTTCTGAGTCGGGTTTGTGTGAAAACCGGCTTCACTTAATTCAGAAGGCATGTTTGTTTCGCGATTAACATGCAGATATGGACCACCCGAACTGCAACCATAAAATGTACAGTCGCCAATTGAACCTGAAGTTGGAATTCTGTAACCTGCAGTAAGAAGCACTACCATAATATCACTCATTGCTTTTCCGCCATTTGGAACTTTTTCAAGTCCGTTTGCGTATTGTCCCCAAAGCAGTAACGTTCTGTTTGTTGATGCTGTTCCGGAAGCATCACTGTGGATTGAATGATACCAGGCAGCTCCAAGAGAATTTGCAAGCGATGTTCTCTGTGAAAGTGAAACCTGCTGCTGATCATTTTCCCGGCTCAGATAGACAGTGTCAATATCTGTCCAGTCAAGCAGCATCTGGCGCAGAGCGAGTCCGACCCGCAAAACTTTTTTAGCTTCTGAATAACCGTAAATTCCCATATTCTCATCCTGACTATGTCCGGGATCAACAAAAATGTTCCAGCCAGCCAGTCCGGTTACCTGTTGGGAATGCAAAGTAACAGGAAAGGAGATTACAATTACTATTAAGAAAAACAGTAAGAAATTATTTTTTTTATTTTTAAAAGGATTCATTATAAAACTCCACGTTAATCTAAATACATTAAATAAATCGCACCATCGTCATACGATTCATATACTATTGATTCGCCATCCGGTGAGATTGATGGATTTAATTCTATTATATCACTGGTATTCGTTAGATTTGTTTTACCGCTTCCATCCGCATTGATTATATAAATATCAGAAGAAGTATAGGTGTGACCATCATCTTCAGTTATCATATAAACCAATTGTTTACTCTCGCCTGACCATTTCGCATTGAATCCAATTCCTAAATCTGTCAATCCCGTCTCATCAATATTAATAACAAAAAGATTTCCTCCGTAAACCTCAAATACAATTTTTGTTCTGTCAGGTGAAATCAAAACATTTAGATAATTACTGCCGGGAAAAGGATTTAATATTCTTTCATCAGAATTAGACAAATCATTTACAACAATTCTATCATAAAGCGAATAAGCGACAATTTTATTTTCATTCTCAGTAATGAATGGTTCTTTACCAGTTTCGATTATTGCAGATCCGTCCTTTTGAGGGAGTATCACTCTATCATTCCCCGGGATCCATTCGGGCAGAAAGGGCATACTTGTGGATTCTTCAGTTAATTGTTCTGCGTCACCAGTTTCAACGTGAAAAATTTTAACAGAATTATACCGCTGCTGATCAAAGTAGCTTGCGACCCTTGTTAAAATACTTTTTGAATCTGAGGACCAACGGAATGCAAATCCTGCTGATGGTTCATCAGTGAGCTGCGATATGCTCTCGGTGTTCAATTTATATATGTACAATCCTTTAAATCCTGCAGTAGTAAATGCGATCATACTTCCGTCTGGTGAATAAATTGGACTCAGAGCGGGATGCTCGACACTGCCTGTTAAAAGTAAGGGATCATTGACCTGTGAAAAGAGAAAGAGACCCGATTGCAAAATGAACGTTGCCAACAAAACTATTTTTTTCATCATTTATACCTTTATAACTTCCAATAACTAATGATTAGTAATAAACAAAACTTAATGTTTATCAATGAACAATTGTGACTGACAAAATATTAAAAAATTATTTTATAATCAGTCTATTTTATTAAATAAAGTAGAATTATTTTAACACTAACATAAAAAAGAAATTGTTACGAAAAATATGATCACTGTTTTCTTCCCTCACGGCAAAAACGACAGCAAAATTTCAGAAAGATTTTTCTCTTCCTCAGTTGTAGAAGAGATTTATATGATTGCATCAGATAATCCTGGTAACATTCCGCCGGGTGTAAAGCTGATTAAAAGCGATTCACTTAATAACAACAATACAATAAATTTAATTGCCGGTCACTCCACTTCCAGATATACATTAGTAGTTCTAAGTGATAAATTAATTCTTCCGGGAAAATATTCATTAGAAAGATTTATACAGGTTGCCGATAGTACATCAGCAGGAATTGTTTATTCCGATTGTTATGAAAAAGAAAATGGAAAACTTCATGGGCATCCGGTAATTGACTATCAGCAGGGAAGTCTCCGCGACGATTTTGATTTTGGGGAATTAATTTTAATTAATACAAAAGCGATTACAGATGCTTCTAAAAGAATTAATGAGAAATTTAACTTTGCAGGAATGTATGATTTAAGACTTAAAATTTCACAGCAATTTCCTGTAGTAAGAGTCCCGGAATACCTTTATACTATTGAAGTAAAAGAAGATATTGGATCTGAAGAAAAACATTTCAGTTATGTTGATCCTAAAAACAGAGAAGTTCAGATTGAGATGGAAAAAGCTGTAACTGAACATCTTAAAGACATTAATGCATTTCTTAAGCCGCCATTTAAGGAAATTGAGTTTTCATCTGAAGACAAATTTTTAACCGATGCAAGTGTTATTATTCCTGTGAGAAACAGAGTGAAAACAATCGGTGATGCTATTGACTCGGTGATTAAACAAAAAACAGATTTCAGCTTCAATCTTATAATCGTTGATAATCATTCAACTGACGGTACTACAGAATTGATAAAGGAGAAAGCTGCAGCAAGTAATAAAGTTATTCATCTGATTCCGGACAGATACGATCTTGGAATTGGCGGCTGCTGGAATGAAGCAGTCCATCATAGTGAGTGCGGCAGGTTTGCACTTCAGTTAGACAGTGATGATTTATATGCGGATGAAAATACAATTCAAACAATAGTTGAAACTTTTCATAAAGAAAAATGTGCTATGGTTGTTGGTTCATACAAATTAACAGATATTGATCTGAATGAAATCCCGCCGGGCTTGATTGATCACAGGGAGTGGACACCGGATAATGGACCGAATAATGCATTACGAATAAACGGACTTGGTGCACCGCGGGCTTTTTATACGCCGGTTCTGAGAGAAATTAAAATTCCTAATGTATCGTATGGTGAAGATTACGGGGTCGGCATTGCAATTTCTCGTGAATATAAAATTGGAAGAATTTACGAATCAGTTTATCTCTGCCGAAGATGGGAGGGGAATTCTGATGCCAAACTTGATATACTGAAAATGAATCAAAATAATCTGTATAAAGACAGATTACGAACATTTGAGCTTTTAGCCAGAATTCAGAAAAACTTAACCGGTTAAAACGGAAAACAATATAAAATTTTTGCTTAAACGTAATATTCATTGACTTTAGCAATGGATTTAATTACTTTTTTCGAGGAAAATAAAATCATTTCCTTAAAACATTGCTTATAAGTTGTTGATAATAACAAGTGACACAGTCACTCTATATCGAATATACAGGCATTATTCGAATTAGCTTTATATAGGAGTTAAGAGATATGAAAAAAATGCTACTCTTTTTTCTTTTGACATTACTAATCTGTTCCACACCTGTCCTTTCTCAAGTAGGTAAAATAAATGGTTATGTACGTGATACTGAAACCAATGAAGCACTTATTGGTGCTAATATCCTTGTTGAAGGTACTAACATAGGTGCAGCCACAAACATCGACGGGTATTATGTAATTCTTAATTTATCACCCGGCAATTATACTTTAAAAGCATCCATGGTCGGCTATGCTCCTCAAATAATTACTGATGTGAGAGTTAGTATAGATCAAACAACCGAAATAGATTTTAATCTGTCATCCGATGCTTTTGAAACTGAAGAAGTTATTGTAGTTGCATCAACACCAATCGTACAGAAAGACGTTTCTGCAAGCCGTATCAATCTGAACGTTGAGGAAATTCAGAACCTTCCTGTTACTAGCATTGGAGCCGTTATTGGCTTGCAGGCAGGTGTGCGTGATGGATTGGTTATCCGAGGCGGTTCTGCAAATCAAACTTCTTTCGTTGTAAACGGTATTACATTAAGAGATGAAAGAGATAACTCACCATTTACCGGTATAAGTTATTCATCAATTGAGGAGGTTCAGATTCAAACCGGTGGATTTACCGCAGAGTATGGATCACTTCGATCAGGGTTGATCAACGTAGTTACAAAAGAAGGATCAAGAGATAATTACTCATTTAGTTTGATTACAAGATACAGTGGTGCATCAAACAAACATTTTGGTATGTCTGCTAACGATCCAAATTCTTACTGGATCAGACCTTATATAGATGATGCAGTTGCCTGGACTGGTACGCAAAATGGTAACTGGGATTTATTCACACAGCAGCAGTATCCGCAGTTTGAAGGCTGGCTGGCTGTTTCTGAAAAATCCTTAACAGATGATGACCCTTCAAATGACGTTACTCCTGAACAGGCAAGACAAATTTTCCTATGGCAGCATAGAAGAGTAACAGATATTCAGAAACCGGATTATGAAGTAGATGCAAGTTTCGGAGGTCCGGTGCCATTCGGACAAGAACTTGGTAATCTCAGATTTTTTGGTTCTTACAGGCAAACGCAAAGTATGTATGTTTTACCTTTGTCACGTGATGGTGTAAATGACTGGACCGGTCAGTTAAAAATTACTTCTGATGTAGGTAAAGGTATGAAATTAACTTTACAAGGATTGCTCAGTGAAGTGAAAGGAACTAACAATAATAACGCAGGGAATCCCGGCATATTCAGGTCACCAGAGAGTATCGGTTCACAGTTGAACAGAGTTAGCTTTATAAATACAAGAATTTTTGCCCCGGATTACTGGGCGCCAAGCACAATTAACTATTCCTCATTTGGCGGAAAATTTACACACGCTCCTTCTCCGACAACTTTTTATGAGGTTACCGTAAATTCTTTCAGATCAGAATACAGCACTAATCCCGGCAGATTAAGAGATACAACAACTCTTTATGATATAGCCGGAATAATGTTAGATGAAGCTCCGTTTGGTTTTGCAGATTTCCCATCGACAGGTATAAATGGATTAAGAATGGGAGTTGGTATGAGTAACTCCCGTGACAGCAGCACTGTAAGTCTTTACTCTGCAAAATTTGATTATACTACCCAATTGGACAAAATAAATAATCTAAAAGCAGGAATTGAATTTATTTATACAGAAAACATTGTGAACTATGCATCTGTTGATAAATTCCTTCCAAGCGGCAGGTCAAAATCTACCTGGAGTAATTATCCGCTTAGAGGTGCTGTATACGTCACCGATAAATTAGAGTTTGAAG
The DNA here is from genome assembly GCA_046484705.1 of Ignavibacteriaceae bacterium. Classification (GTDB taxonomy): domain Bacteria; phylum Bacteroidota; class Ignavibacteria; order Ignavibacteriales; family Ignavibacteriaceae; genus JAGXRK01. The sequence continues at coordinate 7,844 of JAWOIK010000334.1, forward strand.
GAATGATTGCTAATGTGGGTGTGCGATTGGATTATTCTAATCCACAGGGTGAATGGTATGAATATGATCCTTATGACGATGCTTTTGCTTCCGAAAACTCTTTAGGGTTAGATACAATATTAACAAAAGTGTCTGTTGACCAGCAATTAGATGTTAGTCCAAGGGTTGGTATTTCATTTCCAATCACAGTGAATAGTAAATTGTACTTCAATTACGGTCACTATCGTTCAATGCCGACTCCTGACAATCTATTTTTATTAAGAAGATTTTCTGATAATAATGCGGTTACAAGAATTGCTGACCCGAATAACCCATTGCCCAAAACAGTAGCATATGAATTAGGTTATGAACAAAATCTTTTTGATGAAATTCTTATAAGAGTAGCAGGATATTATAAAGATGTTTCCTTACAATCCAGGTTGGTTACATATCAAAGCAGAAACAATAAAGTTCTTTACTCCAGAACTGAACCCAATAATTATCAGGATAATCGTGGATTCGAATTAACATTAACTAAAAACCGTGGTGATTGGGTTCAAGGATTTATTAATTACACTTATGATGTTAATACATCCGGAAATTTTGGATTCGGGACATACTATGAAAATATTGGATTACAAAGACAGTATGAAGCAACCACCAGGGATAATTATCAAGAAAAACCAATACCAAGACCATTTGCAAATGCAAACATAGATATTTTTACACCTGAGAAATTCGGTCCTGAGCTGGGAAGCTTATATCTGCTGGGCGATTTACGAATGAGCTTTGTAACTTCCTGGAGTTCCGGATATTATTTTACCTGGGTTGGCGGCGGCAGTATTCCGGGATTTGAAAATAACGTTCAGTGGAATGATTACTGGAATGTTGATCTTCGTATAAGTAAAACTTTTAACTTTACCGGATTCCAGTTGCAGTTTTTTGCCGATATAAGTAACCTCTTCAACTACAAGTATATGACCCAGTATGGATTTGTAGATGCAAACGATTACCTGGCATATATGAAATCATTGCATCTGCCGGAAGGTGTTTTCGATGAAAAATTCGGCTATGTTAATATTCCCGGCGATGATAAGCCCGGTGATTACAGAACAGGTCCTTATATTCCGTGGGATGAAGAAGCATCGGATAGTCAGAAAGAAGAATGGAAAAAGAACAAATCTTATATTGATATGCCCAACCAGGAATTTCTGACATTCTTGAATCCCCGTGATATTTTCTGGGGCTTAAAATTCTCAATTGATCTATAATCAGCTTTAGAGGAACAAATGCAAAACATAAATATTAAAAAAATAATTTATCTGAATTTACTCGTCCTCTTTATGTTCTCAACTGCTGGATATTCGCAATACGCAATAAAGTGGATGTCTGCAGGATCATTGCACAACTGGTACTCCGAGATAGGCGGAGAAATAGAAGAGGGATTTATTAAACGTCAGCAGTACGGTATGCAATGGCCCGCACTATATGCAAATCAGGATATCCAGGCAGCAAAGGGTTTCTGGGTTGGCTCAACTAATTTCACAGATCAACGTGGAGAATTTTATCCGCATAAAGTTGTACACGTTGGTCCCCGTGTTTCCGGTGCAAATGAATTTTTCCCGGTTGAATTTGAAATGACCAGCCAGTTTGAGCCTCCGTTTGTTTTTGTAGATGGGGTTGTTTCACTTGATAAAAATGTTGATAACGATAAAGTTGACGCTGCATTGTTCGCCGATCGGATGATAGTAAATACGGTTAATACTCAGCTTGGAATTACCATAACAAGAAAGATATTTCAGTTTAGCCAGGAATATCACGACAACTACATCGTTTCAGAGTATACTTTTAAAAATACCGGAAATGTAAATGATGATCCGACTATTGAACTTCCAAACAATACTATAACAGGTGCTTATTTTTACTATCAGTACAGATTAGCAGTGTGTGCAAATACCAGATACGCAATAGGTAATGGAACCGGATGGGGAATGAATACAATGAATGATGCCCGCGGTGATGGACCGGACAACACTGTCAATGATCCGCCTGATGAAGATTTTCGTGCTCAGTTTGTATGGCATGGTAAATTTCCGCCTTTTACAAGATATGATAACATCGGAGGACCACTCTGGGAACCGGCTATAAATGTTGCTGCCGGTGATACAGTTGGACGACTTGGCGCTTCTCAATTTGCCGGAGTTGTAACATTACACGCTGATGTATCTGCAACTGACAAAAACAATGACCCTAATCAGCCATCAACTACTTCGTGGGAAGGTTCTGATGAGCCATTAACCTCCGGTAATGATGCATTTAATAAAGCAAAAATGACAGAGGAATATGGTTGGATGTCGAAGGGACATAAAACACCAAGGCATGCTATTGCTGTGGAACCTACCGGACTTCCGGGTTTTATTTCTCCAACAGGCGATCCGGCACTTGGTACACCAGGCGGATTTTCTTTTTGCAATGGTTATGGTCCATATACTTTAGCTCCGGGAGATAGTGTAACTATTATTTTTGCAGAGGCTGTTGCCGGCATTAGTCGTGAATTAGCAACCGAAACCGGAATTAAGTTTAAAACCGGTGAAATAAATGCTCAGGCAAAAAACACGGTGGTTTTCCAGAGCAGGGATTCTTTATTCCAGACTTTCAGAAGAGCAATTGCCAATTTTGAATCTGGTTATAGTATACCGAATGCTCCGCTGCCCCCAAAAACATTTAATGTTACGGGTTTGAGTGACAAAATTTCACTTGAATGGGAAACCTACGCTGATCCGGGTGGAACTATTGAAGGATTTGAAATTTACCGTGCTGTAGGAAGATCCGATAGTACTTATCATCTTGTTCATACTGCTGCACCTACCGAACGTGTGTATGATGATTTGGATCCCGTACGAGGGTTGCAATATTACTATTATATAGTTGCAGTTGGATCGGAATCTGACAATACAGGCGTTGGCTTAACACCTCCGGGTAAACTGCGAAGTAACAGGTATTATACTCAAACTTATGACCCTGCAGTACTTAAACGACCTCCGGGAACAAGTATGGATCAAGTCAGAATTGTACCAAATCCATATAACATAGCGGCGAACCAGCAGTTAGGATTTGGCGATCTGTCTGCTAACAGGCTTGCATTTTTCAATATCCCCGGCAGATGCAATATTAAAATTTATTCTGAGTTAGGTGAACTTATTAATACAATTGAACACAGAGATGGCAGCGGTGATGCGTATTGGGATTCCGTTACATCATCAAATCAAATTGTGGTCAGCGGTATTTATATTGCTGTAATCGAAAATATTGATACAGGCGAGAGTAAAATTTTAAAATTTGTAATTATTCGATAATCAGAAAATTTTGAGAGAATAATGATGAAAAGAATAACAAAAAATATTTCACTGACATTTATAATTTCACTTCTGATCTGTTCAATTGGTTTTGCACAACAGCAAAAGTTGGGTCAGACAGGTATGAAATTTTTGAACATGTCTGTCGATGCACGTATTAGTGCATTTGGTGATGCAGTTACTTCCTTGGAAAATAATGCCACCTCAATGTTTTACAATCCTGCTGCTATGGCAAATTTAGACAGGACTGCGGATCTGACACTTGGCTCAACTCAGTTTATTGCTGATATAAATTACTATCATGCAGCAGTTGCCTTTACACCTTTTGATGGAGACTATGGAGTGTTTGGTTTCAGCTTTGTTTCAGTAGACTATGGCGATTTCTTAGGAACGATCAGAGCAAATAATGAACAGGGATTCGTTGATATTGGAACCTTTAGCCCCACTGCACTTGCAATAGGTTTTGGTTATGCGAAAGCCTTATCTGAAAAATTTTCAATTGGCGGAAATGTAAAGTATGTAAGACAATCACTTGGTACAAGTGTAATTGATGCTGTTGATTTTAATTCCGGCTCCAACAGTTATGCGAGCACTACCGCCGAGGAAAATGAACTCGATGTTATGGCATTCGATTTCGGCGTTTTATATAAAACAGGTTTCGAAAGCCTTAATATAGGAATGAGCGTTAGAAATTTTGCAAAAGAAGTGAAGTATAAAGAGGAAGGTTTTCAATTACCAATAATTTTCCAGATAGGCGCTTCGTTTAATTTCTCTGACATTATGAATGTAAATAAAGATGAACATTCATTTTTAGTTACAGTGGATGCCAATCATCCAAGAGATTATCCCGAACAGATCAATTTCGGATTAGAATATACTTTTATGGAAGTTCTTTCTCTGCGTGGTGGATATTCATCTCCCAATGATGAACGCGGCTTTAGCACTGGTGTGGGACTCAAAAAAGATTTAGGTGGTGTTGATTTGGGTGTTGATTACGGATATACTCCATTCGGAGTATTTAACAGTGTGCATCGTTTAACTTTAAATTTTGCATTTTAAATTTTTAGCTGACAATAAATAAGTTTGAGAGAAAAATGAAAAAAATATTTTACAGTTTAATTACAATTGCTTTTTTATTAACATCATTTATCGTTGTTAGTTGTGATGATGATGCAACTCCAAGCATATACGAGGTAATTGAACCGGTCGGACAATTACCGGTGGTTATGTACTTTAATTTTGATGAGAAAACTACTGGGGTTCCGTATGCTGTTACAAGTAATGCTGATAACCAGGTTTTCGTATCAGTCAGCGGTCAGGGTGTAAAGCGGATTGTTAAGGGTGCCACTAAAGATTCACTTGCAAGTTTCGCCCCTAAAGGTGCTGAAACTTTTTTTAATTCTATGACTTATGCTTCTAACAGCAAAATATATGCAACCAGAAGGGTTCGTGGTCTGGTTGAAGTAACCGAAAATTCTGCACCTGTTACATTTGTTGCATCCGGTCAGGGTATTGAAGATAATCTTAATGATGTTGAATTTGATCATTTTAAAAACGTTCTATGGTCCGGTGGAAATACTGGTGTTATTTATAGTATAACGTTAGAAAAAAGTGTTAAAAAGTTTTATGAAATAAGTGGTAATATCTCCACTATTAAACCGACTGAGAATCATCTTTATGTTGCTTTAAGGGATACCAATGATCAGGAATTGGTGTGGAAATTCCCTATTATTTCCAGTGACAGTATTGGAACCGGCGAGTTATTCTTTAACTTTACTCAGGCAGTTGATACTTTAGCAAGAATTATTGATATAGCCGTTGCTGAAGATGGTGAAGTATATATCTTTTCAAATGTACAGGCTAATGCAGTTACCTCTGTTCGGTCTGCTGATGCTTTTGAAAAAGCATTTTCAGGTTTAATTGCCGGTCCGGCATATTCATTTGGATGGGGGGGGGATAATTATGGGTATTTTACTAGTGTTATTTCTGGTATAAATTCGGATGTGTGGAGGATTGATATGAAAAAAAACAGTGCTCATTAATTTATGGGCACAACTAATTATTAACTAAATGAAAGGGTTCATTATGAAAGTGAGAATACTAAGTGCGTTTGTTTTTATCGTATTGTGCAGTTCATTAAGCGTAGCACAATGGGTTAACCAGGGTGCTTGGCCGGATGATTTTGAAGGTCAGGCTCATGGTATTGCTGTTGATCCGGATGGTAAAGTCTGGGTTGCAAATTTTAATCCGGAAAATTTCGTCCCATCAGGTTCTTCTGATACAATATCCGTAAGACTAATCAGGGTGTTTAATCCTGATGGATCTCACGCTCCATTTTCTCCAATCTGGAAAATTGAAGGAGCTGGAATAAATGATACTTTAACCGGAAGCAACAGCCGTGGTTTACGTCCTGATAATGATGGTCACATTCTTTATGTAGATGGTGGACAAAGAATGTATAGAATTAATTATCAGTCAGGAGCAGGGATGAACAAAGTTGAACTCGGTTTGGGAACTTCTCCTGTCGCACCTGCTGTAAGCAGCACAGGACAAATTTTTGTTGGGCCTGTTGTTATGGCAAATAATTCAATTCTTGAATTCGATTCTGATTTTAATCCTATTGGTGTAGCTGTTGGACCATTCACCGAAACCGGGTTTTCAAGAACAATGGAATGTTCTGCAGATGGTAATACTTTATACTGGCCGATATTTGATGCTGACGTTATTGTCATCTATACCAGACCGGATGAACTCTCAGAATTCGATTCTGTTGGTGTTATTCAGGGTCCTGCAGCCGAATCCATCGTATGGAATGATGTTACTGGTGATCTCTGGTTCAGTGGTGGTTCTTACAACGACATGCCGGATTCAACCAGTATCTATACACCAAATACCTGGTATGGTTATGATGTCGTGGCTGGTACCGTTACTGACAGTTTAAAATGGGCTTTTACAGTTCCAGGAGATCCGGGTGAACGACCAAGGGGTATTGACTTTAGTCCAGATGGCAATATAGCTTATGTTGGATGTTTTGGCTTCACCGGGTACCCGCTTCTTCAAAAGGTGACTAAAGTAACAAGCGTTGACGACCAGGGACAGGTTGTAGTTAACGGATATAAACTTTCCCAGAACTATCCGAATCCATTTAACCCGTCAACAAAGATTTCATTTGAACTTCCGGCAAGCGGTTTTGTATCCTTAAAAGTTTATGATATGCTCGGAAGGGAAGTAGCTGAATTAGTAAGCAGTGAAATGACAAGCGGTTCTCATTCAGTTAGTTTCAATGCTACAGATTTTGCTTCAGGAACTTATATTTACAGGTTAACAGCAAACGGAAATGTTTTAACAAACAAGATGCTGTTGTTGAAATAATCTGAATTAAATTTGTGTTTTTTAAAGCCCCTCAATTTTTTGAGGGGCTTTTTTTATGATTAGAATTTAAAGGCCAATCCGAATTTTGTTATTGTATCCAGATCCTTAATTTCATCAGGAGGAGTAGCATCGTAACGCAGATTGAATTTAATGTTAAAATCAAAATATTTGCTCAAATTTAGAATAATTGAATTTTCAGAGATTATCCTATAATCCGCAAAATTTTTCAAGTCCGGCTGGAAATAAGAAACTGATAAAAATTTAATATCTTTTTTAAGATCAATTTCAAATGTAAAATAGGAACTAACACGGTGTGCGATTGTATGCTTATCGTGCAAATCCTGTACCTCAAGGTCGTATTGTTCAGCTTCAAAAAAGTAAGCCGTACCAAGCCTGAACCTGAAATTCTCGTTTGTTAAAATTTTATATCTTAATCCTGCACCAATTAATTCCCTGGATATAAGCTTTCTTTTTCTGTTATAGTCGAATTGAATAAACGCTTCAAGCTGAAGCCAATCTTCCAATTTTTCCACATTCCTGAGGTGGGTTATAAGTTCATTTGAAAACTGTTTGCCTTCATTCCAGCCATATTCGCCTGAGAAAACAAGAAATGTATAGCCAGAATACCTGTTAAAATTAAGTCTGCCCCCTAGTCCAAGAAGTTGAAAATCAGTATTACCTGTTTG
>JAWOIK010000345.1:0-3951 GCA_046484705.1 Ignavibacteriaceae bacterium
AAGATTCCGTCCTGTTACTCTTACAGCCATCACTACGGTACTTGGTTTAATTCCACTGACGTTTGGATTTGGATTTGATATTTATACGTTCAGTTTTACAGGCGGCGGAGAAAGTGCTGAATTCTGGAAATCGATGGGTATAGCAGTTATCTTTGGATTAATGTTTGCAACAGTATTAACATTGATTATTGTACCTGTTATGTATTCCACATTAGATGATTTGCCTGACGCCATCAGACAATTATGGAATTCTTTAAAATCAGGTATAAAGAATCTGATAAAGATCATTTCACGCAAAACAGCGCGTGCATGAAATTTACTTTCTGAGGTTAAAAGTATTAGTGTAAACTTCACCTGTTATATTAACACATTTGTATTTAAGCCGGCAGATATTATTTTCATAGTACAGATTTTATCTTAAATGAAAAAAGCCAGTAAAATAATAATATCTGCTATACTGATAATAGTTTTAATATTCCAGTTAGCTTTCCTTTATTACGTAAAATATAAGAACCAGGGATTATTATTAAGTGAATTCAGTTTGCTGAATATTGGCAATCTATTTAATCTTATTACAATTCTGGTAATAATTTTCGGTTTGATTGTGCATGCCTTCCAGAGATCAAACGGTAAGAAATTAACATGGGCCAGTTTATTCACCTCAATCCTGACAATTATACTCTCTGCTGCATATTACAGCACACTGATTTCACTTCCATTTCAAAAAATCTATTTGTTAGGACAGAATGGAAATAAACTTTTTATAGGCCTGCTGTTTATTGTGTATTTGTTAGCGTCGTTCTTGTTTGCTTCATATATCTGGTTAATAATATTCGGAAGAAATTCACTAATACTAATAAGATCATTACTAAATTCAGCTATAGTAATATTCCTGCTGATACTATTTGCTTTTTATTATGTAAGTGTAGCTGATCCTCAGATTGACAACGATAAATTAATTGGGAATGAAGATAATGTAGCTGTTGTGCTTGGCGCTGCCGTCTGGTCGCAGAATCAGCCGAGCCCTATTCTTGCAGCACGGGTGGAAAAAGCCTTACAGCTTATGGACAGCAGTTGGGTAGGAAAAATTTATTTTACCGGCAGTAATGCACCTGGTGAATTGAGTGAAGCCGAGGTAGCCTACAATTATGCATTAGAATTGCAAGCAGATTCATCTAAACTGCTATTTGAAAAGAATACTATATCAACTAATGAACAAATTCATTATATACGGAAAAAACTTCTGCCCAAAAAAAATATCAGCGATGTAATTATAATTTCTGATGGGTTTCATCTGGTACGAATTGAAGAGATAAGTAAATTTAATAATATTAAAATATATGCTGTGCCTTCTGATTTAAATCTCAGTTTTGAATCCGGCTTATACAATAGATTAAGAGAAAGTATTGGCTTAATCTTTTTTTGGTTTTTTGCAATTTGATTATTCTGATTAATAAATAATTGGTAAAGAATTGTATCTTTAGCACAATAAATTATAAAGGCTTTTAAGGTGTTTTTTAATTATGTCTCAAAAATTTAAAAGAAGATTAGTTCGTGAAAAGGTTCTGCAATATCTTTATGCTTACGAGATGAATAAAGATAATCCCGAAGAGATGCGTAAAAATCTTCTTTCAGAAATTAAGGATGAATCAGATAAAGAGTTTGCAGAAAACCTGATTAACAGAAGCATTATAAATAAAACTCAGCTCGATAACAGGATTGTTGATAAAGTAACTAACTGGGAAATGAATCGTATTGCATTAATTGACAAAATTTTATTAAGGATAGGATTAACCGAGCTGCTATATTTTCCTGATATTCCTCCCAAGGTTTCCATCAATGAAGTTATCGAAATTGCAAAAATGTACAGCACGGCAGGCAGCGGTAAATTTATAAATGGAATTCTTGATGCGATTCTAATTGAAGAAAAGTCAGCCGGAAGACTTAATAAAACCGGGCGTGGTTTGCTCGATGAAAGTATTTCAATGCATTCAGATCAGGAATGATCATGCAGAATAAAGGAAAAATATTTGCATGGACGTTATTTGATTTTGCCAATACAGCTTTTTATGTAATTATTCTTACTGTCGGATACCCGCTTTACTTTAAAGAAGTTATTACAGGCAACGCATCAAACTCTGATTTTTTGTGGGGAATGGCATTCAGTATTTCTATGCTGTTTGTTGCACTAATCTCACCTCTTCTAGGAGCCATTGCCGACTATGGCGCAGGGAAAAAAAAGTTTTTAGCTCTGTTTACAATCCTTTGCATACTCGCTACAGCATCACTGTTTTTTACCGGAAGTTCAATGATCTTCTGGGGAATATTTTTATTGATTCTTGCCAATATCGGTTTTGAAGCAGGGTTAGTTTTCTACGATGCTTTTATTCCTGAAATTACATCTGAACGGAGTTACGGTCGTGTTTCCGGTTATGGATTCGCGATGGGGTATGTCGGGTCACTCATCACACTACTATTAGTAATACCATTATATGAAGCCGGGTTTGAAGAAACGAACTTGATTAACGTAAGGATCAGTTTCGTTCTTGCGGCAGTATTGTTTTTAGTTTTTGCTCTGCCGATTTTTATTTTTGTTCCGGATAAACAGCATAAGAAAAAATTTGAACCTGAGTTTTTTGCTGAAGGATACCGGCGATTGAAATCCACATTTGTAGATTTTAAAAAATACCGAAACATAGCAATGTTTCTTGCCGCATATTTCCTTTACATTGATGGTGTCAATACCGTAATTATATTCTCATCCATATTTGCGCGTGAAACTTTACAGATGACTTTTACAGAGATCATTCTGCTCTTTATAATTGTCCAGACTTCTGCAATTATCGGCTCGGCAATTTTCGGAATAATTTCGGATCATATAGGTCATAAAAAAACATTAATGATAACTTTATTGATATGGATAGGCATTGTTACTTCTGCGTTCTTTGTAAACGATGTGAACGTATTCTATATAATTGCAGCTTTTGCCGGAATATCACTTGGTTCTTCACAATCTATCAGCCGAAGTATGATGTCATTACTCACGCCAAAAGAAAAGAAAACAGAATTTTTTGGGTTTTATTCTTTCTTCGGTAAAGCTTCAGCTATTCTCGGTCCTTTTGTATTCGGAATCATCTCATCGATAATCGATCAGCGTACAGCCATTTTAACCATTGCTTTCTTTTTCATTGCCGGAATACTGATACTTACAAAAGTAAATGACCCTCACTATGAGAAAAAACTTAGTGAGGCAAATTAAGCAGCGGGTTCCCCGTGAGTTTATTTATATTCCAGTTTACACTATCAGCCTGGTCAGACTCTCTCACATCACATTTCAAATGTTCACAATACCGGCATAATTGAGGAACACAATAATCAAGATGAATCTTTATCTGGGCATTCGGAAATTCTTTTGTAATTTCTTCGGTTATAAAATCTTCTTCAGCATGAGATTGTTTAATATTAAAATAGTAGGGAAGTGTAAGATGAAAATCAATAAAAATTGCCTCACCTGATATCCAGAAACGTAATTCATGTATATCAATATAATATGGCTTTCTGATCGAGATCAGTTTATCCGTTATGGTTTTTAATATTTTTGGATCTGTTTCATTCATCAATCCGCCGATACTTTCCCGTATCAGTTTGTATCCGGTAACCAGAATATTTAACGCCACAGCTATTGCAAAAACAGGATCAAGAAAAATTATATCTGTAAGTATAACCAATGTAATACCAATTATTACGCCGATGCTTGTATATGAATCGGTTAAAACATGCTTTCCATCGGCAATTAACGTTAGTGAATTTGTTTTTTTTCCTGTTCTGATAAGGTAAAATCCAAGAAACAAATTAATCACTCCGGCTATACTTATTATTAAAACTCAAGTGCTCAAGCTTTGAAGTTCCGGTCCTTTTATCAGGGCTGAAACTGCTTCAAAAATAATTACA
>JAWOIK010000048.1:0-8675 GCA_046484705.1 Ignavibacteriaceae bacterium
AGTGGGAAACGATTGGTTTTGTTGAAGGCAGAGGTACTACTACCGAAGAACAATCTTATTCTTATAGAGATAAAAATCTTTCTGCAGGTAATTATCAATACCGTTTAAAGCAAATTGATTTTGATGGAACATTTGAATATTCAAAAGTTGCAGAAGTTGAAATCGGATTACCAACACGGTTTGTGTTGGAACAGAATTATCCTAATCCTTTTAATCCATCAACAAAGATTGAATACAGCATTCCGAATGCAGCAACCGGGCAAACATTGTCCGTAACACTCAAGGTATATGATGTTATTGGTAACGAAGTAACTACATTAGTCGATGAATACAAAACTGCCGGAATCTATGAAGTTGAATTTGATGCATCTCAATTATCATCAGGAATATATTTTTACAAATTATCAGCAGGTTCTTTCATCTCAACTAAGAAGATGATTCTTATCAAATAGTTTCTTAATGCTGCCGGGAAGGTTTTCGTTTGGATATAGTTAATTTCATTCAGACCTTTCCGGTTTTTATTTTAAAATGATTAGTATTGGGAACCCACCCTTCATAAAAAACTTAAAAAAAAGACTTGCCTATTGTAAATTAATTTTTGTTTTGCTTATTTTGTTTCGAGCATTCACAAGGAAGGTAGAATAATGAAAAATTCAGTACTAATCTTTTTACTTTTTGTATCAATCCAAACCTTTGCACAATTGCCCGGAGAACCATTTAACCCAATGACTGCTGCAGGTGCAAAAGGAATTTCAAATACACAACACATTTTATTCTGGCAAAACCCGGTTAATGTTTTGTATAATGAAATTTACTTTAGTTCTGATTCGATGTTAGTCGCAAATCAGGATACTACAGTCCGGGTTAAAAATGGATTCCCATCAACTGCTTATTCCAATTATTCATTAAGTGAATATGGTTCACTAATGAGTACTACTAAATACTTCTGGAAAGTAGTTGAATACAATTCATACGGAGCTTCAATATCTCCTTTATGGTATTTCACTACTTTTGGAATTCTACAATTTGAATATCAATGTTCTTTCAATACTGGTCCGGAAGGCTGGCAGTTTTTCGGTCCTTTAGGACAAAGCAATTGGTATTGGAGCAACACTGCTAACGCTGGCGGTTCACCCGGAGAGTTAGTATTTCGATGGGATCCAATATTTAACGGTGACTCATATTTTATGTCTCCAAATTTAATTGTTCCCTGGGGTGCTGAGCTGGAGCTTTATTTCAGGTTCTATGAAGACTGGTGGTCAGATACAGTTGTTGTAGGTGCTGCTATAACATATGACAATGGTTCAACCTGGGAATCAATCTGGGAACTTCACGCCACAGGAAATGTTGGACCTGATGAGGTATACGTTCCATTTGAAGTACAGGATAGTTTCAGATTAGGATTCTACTATACAGGGAATTCAAATAATATTGATTTTTTCTATGTAGACGATATAGCTGTTAGCAGTATTTTACCGCTAACTCCTCCATATCCACCTTCGATGCTTGTTGCAACCGCCAGTGATGAAGAACAAAAAGTATCTTTAAGCTGGAATCCGGGTTGGGCTGTGTCAGGATTATACGGCTACCAACTGCAAAGAAAAACCGGTGACCCAAATACTAATTCACCTTATATAACAATTGCAGTAACCGGGATTGATACTTTGAACTTTGAAGATCTCAATGTTGAACTTAACCATATATACACCTATAGAATTCGCTCACTTGTAATGGGATTTAACAGTCAGTATGGAAATGAAGCAACCGCTTATGTTCCGGAAGCAGTTCCGGTTGAACTTACTTCATTTACAGCTTCTGTTTCAGGAAATGATGTTACCGTGAACTGGAGTACTGCGAGTGAAACCAATAATCAGGGATTTGAAGTGCAGAGACAATCCGCAGCAGGTAATGCTCAGTGGGAAACGATTGGTTTTGTTGAAGGCAGAGGTACTACTACCGAAGAACAATCTTATTCTTATAGAGATAAAAATCTTTCTGCAGGTAATTATCAATACCGTTTAAAGCAAATTGATTTTGATGGCACATTTGAATATTCAAAAGTTGCAGAAGTTGAAATCGGATTACCAACACGGTTTGTGTTGGAACAGAATTATCCTAATCCTTTTAATCCATCAACAAAGATTGAATACAACATTCCGAATGCAGCAACCGGGCAAACATTGTTCGTAACACTTAAGGTATATGATGTTATTGGTAACGAAGTAACTATATTAGTCGATGAATACAAAACTGCCGGAATCTATGAAGTTGAGTTTGATGCTTCTCAATTATCATCAGGAATATATTTTTACAAATTATCAGCAGGTTCTTTTATCTCAACTAAAAAAATGATATTAATGAAGTAACCCTTGCGAAAATCATCTGCGGGATTTGTGTGAAAAAGATTTGTAAAATAGTAATCCTTCGGAACCGATTAAAATTCCGAAGGATTTTTTTGTCTCCCTCCCTCACAGGATCAGGTTTAATAAAATATTAACCGGATTGATCTTTAGCACGTGTAAAGAAATCATCGATATAACCGGTACGAAAAGTATCATCGCCATAGCCACACATTTACCGCAATTGTAAATTTTATACACAACATTTTTTAACATATTACTTCATCCATTTTATAATTAAACTGATACCCCCAGTTAATTAAAATCAGCTTACCTGCTTTTTAATGATATACCAGTCATTCTGAAAATCGTGATCAAAGTTTTTAATCTCAATATTACTGAAACCGGCTTCATTTAACATTTTAACTGCTGTTTCAAGTCCCCACATTGTTCCGAGTCCCATACCGCCTTGTGCAAGTGAAACAGTCATACAATGCATCGTTGATACAGTGTAAAGAAGCGTACCTACAGGATGATCTATATTTTTATGATGTTCAGCAGAAGCAGAAATATCCTGCATCAAATATGTTCCATCTTCCTTTAACGCTTTGTAAATACCTGCAAGCAGGTTATCCGGTCTAGCCTGGTCATGAACTGCATCAAATGTTGTAATGAAGTCATAACTTTTTTCAGAAGCAAACTGATTAAAGTACGTAAGATCAACAACTTCAAATCTTACATTTTTGAGATTAAGATCTCTGGCTTCGTTCCTTGCATATTCAATTGCATCTTCACTTAGATCGTAACCGACAAATCTGCTTTTAGGAAAAACTCTTGCCATCAGATTCAGTGCTTTTCCTCTGCCGCAGCCTAAATCCAGGACATCAATTCCTTTTTCAAGTCCGTCAACAATTCCCGGAACCGCAGGAAGAATAAGCTCAATCAGAGAGGACACAACTGATTGTCCACTGTCTTCAGCCATAAGTTCATGAAATCTCTTAAATTCAGAGTAAGGTACTCCTCCGCCGTTTTTGAAACATTCAATTATTTTATCTTCCACTGTTCCAAGTACCGGAATGTACTGAGCGAAAACTCCGATATTATCTGCACCGGCATCTCTTGTAAGAAAGGCAGCGTGCTCAGCCGGTAGTGAATATGTTTTGGACTCAGGTTCGTGTTCTACAATTCTGCCAGTTGTCATAGCCCCAAGCCACTCCCGGACATACCGTTCATTCAGCCCTGCAGATTCAGCAATTTGCATAGAAGTGGATGGAGGAAGTTTGCTCATCTGATCAAACAGTCCCGTACGATGACCGACAGAGATCATCACCATTAATGCTCCGTGATTAAGCATTTGCATTAAGTTATCAGCAAATGATTCGCTTTTAACAGGTTCAATTTGATGTACTACACACATTCTGCAACTCCTTCTTTTGTAAATGATTTAAAAAATTTCTGATGCAAATCTATCGTTTGAACTATTACGCTAACAACGTGAAGATTACCGTTTTTATGATTAGTTACTACTGTACTAATGTGACACTATACCGTATTGTTATGATGATCAAAGGTTGATTTTATGGTTGTATGGAGAAGATTGATTCTTAATACTTTCTTAATCCAGGAATTCAGGAATTCAGCAATTGCAGTTTCCCACATCGAAGTCATTCCGGTTTTATAAAATTTGAAATTGAGCATTGGCATCATTCCCGATTATGTCGTTTTTTTTCAATTCTGAATTCTGAATAAAAAATACTTTTGTGCAGTAATTCTAAAACAACTAAGTAAGGATAAAATATGGAATCATTAACAATCAATAAGTCGATTTCAGAATATGTACACAAGGTTTTTGATGAAGAAATCAATTTAACCGGAGTTACAGAGTATGGAATTAGTTGGGAGAACCTGCTTAATCGCAGTGTAAGCATTCCGCCTCAGGGTGCCAGGTTCGATCTTGCATTTGAAGGACAGATTTTCGGCGATATCATTAACGGAACAATTAAAGGAACTGACCATCTTGAAGTTAGAGCAGACGGCAAATTTATACTTAACATATATGCTACATTCATTACCGAAGACGGTGAAATTATTGCTGTAAAAGAAAGCGGCGTCTCAACTCCAAACGTTAATGGTACCGCAGTTCTGCATCTTATTATGGAATTTTTTACAGTTTCACAAAAGTATGAATGGATCAATAAAAAAGTAGTATGGAGTGTGGGTGTAGTTGATATGATCGCCGGTAAAGTGAAAGTAACAGGATACATTAATTAAATAAATAAAAGGAGTAAATTATGTTAAAAGTGAATATTAATAATCTCGAATTAAATGAGTTCATTGCAAAAAATAATCCAGTTCAACATTGTAAAGCCACATTCCCGTTATTCGGGGCTCATGGCACTGCAGAATCTTCAACAGTCTATTTTGAACTTGAACC
Organism: Ignavibacteriaceae bacterium; assembly: GCA_046484705.1. Lineage (GTDB taxonomy): Bacteria > Bacteroidota > Ignavibacteria > Ignavibacteriales > Ignavibacteriaceae > JAGXRK01. Next base: position 4,774 of record JAWOIK010000048.1, read on the forward strand.
CGGTGATGAACTGGGAACACACACCGACAGCGCTGAAGAACTGTTACTGATTGTTGAAGGCAGTGTTGAAATATCCGTTGGAGAAAGGAGTGGAGCGGCAATTCAGGGTGATCTGATTCATGTTCCGAAATTATTTCCTCATAATATCAGAAACACCGGAGCCGGTAAGGCAAGAGTCCTGGGATTCTTTGGCGGTGCGAATCATATTGTTGCTACTTTTGACAATGTTTGGCTGCCGACTGAATCGAATACTGTTGACACCTCTCTTCTAGTTTAGGAGACTGATTCTTAGAAAGGCTTCAGCCTGTATAATAAAACAGAATATGCTGAAGCCGATCTAAATTAAGTGTAGTATTTCTCAGCGCCGTGCTCTGGCACACATTCGATGTAACTCACTTCAATAATAATATGATTTTAATATTTTTGTACCAGTATGAACGTGGAAATCAAAGAATATAAACCATCGCAGAAATTAAATCCCTATATAGAACTATTCTGGACAGGAGATTTTAACTACAATGCTTTAAATTTTCTTTCACAGCGGGTGATCCCATATGGATATGTTGAGCTGATTATTCATCTTACAGATAATCACTGTGAACTTTTACAGGATGTTGAACATGCCCCTTCTCCCGATTACACTCTTATTGGACTTTTCACAAAACCATACGATGTCCATTTCAGAAATCATGTAAAAGTTTTCGGAATAAGATTTAAACCGGAAGGGATTTATCACGCATTCGGAGTTCCAGCTTCCGAAGTTCATCAGAATTATGCGGATATGGAAAATGTTTCAGGCAGCCAATTTAAAGATTTCTGTTCCAGGTTAAGAGAAACTGAATCGACTAAAGAAATGATATCATTAACAGAAAAATATTTGTTTAATAAAATCAGCAGCAATAAGCTCAACCTTTACTATCTGAACATTGCAGCAGAGATGATCAGAAACAGTAACGGCAATATTTCGTTAACAGAACTTGCCGGAAAAGTTTATATCAGTTCAAGACAGCTTGAGAGAGAGTTTAAACAGAAACTGGGTATATCACCTAAAAGCTACATGCGTATTGCAAGATTAAATGATGTAAACAGGAAAATTATGAGCGGAAGAAGAATAAACCTTACAGAGGTTTCATTCTCTTCAGGTTATTCCGATCAGGCGCATTTTATACGAGATTTCAAGCAGTTTACGGGTGAGAGTCCAAAAGTTTTTATCAATAAACGTGAAGAGTTTATTGTTAATCCAAATACCTTTGAATTAACCATCTGATGATATTGAAACCGATTTACCTTACCAGGTTCAATGCACTTGCTTTACGAATAGCTTCAGTTCTCGAATTGCAATTTAATCTCTGAAGAATGTTGCTTACATGCATATCAACCGTTCTGGTGCTCAGAAAAAGTTTATCAGCTATTTCCTTATTCGTTAATCCTTCAGTAATCAGTTCAAGGATTTCTGATTGCCTTCTGGTTAATCCGGCTTGAGCCAACCGCTCCTCGGAATTATTTTTTCTGCCCTCTTCCGGTTTAATACCTGTCTGTATTAACAAGGCTTCAACTTTTGAAGAAAATGGTCTTGTTCCCAGGTTTCTTGAAATACTCTGTGAAGCGAGCAGATGCTTTCCTGCATTCAGTTTTTCTCCATTATTTAGATGTGCAGTTCCGAGTCTGTAGAGAATCCGCATTTGCAGAAGGGGCATCTGAAGTTTAGCAATATGTACAAGAGCCTGATTGTAATGTTCAAGAGCTAAAGAAATATTATTATTCATCATAGCATCTTCTCCCAATGAAAAAGAAAGACCAGTTAATGCTTCGGCATTACCTGTGGATGATGCAATTGATGCGAGAGCTTCTTTACAAAAAGTTAATTCCCGTATAAATGAATTTTGTGAAAAGAAATTTGCTGCCCAAATCAGAATAAGTATAATATCATGTTTATCCTGTGTCTTTTTCCAAAGTTCTATTATAGTATTGTAATGCCGGGCAGTTTTAATAACATCAGCTTCTGCTTCACTAATTATGGCCTGACCCCATACACCGAATAATTCACCGGATACGATTTTTTGTTTTAATGATATTTCGATTGACCGGTTAAGATACTTGATTGCTTTTTTAATTTCACCTCTTAAAGCGCAGATAATTCCTTTGATGCCGTAGCCGATTAAACGTGAACCTTCAGGTGTATTTTTATTATTTATCACTTCATCAGAAATTTCCAGTGATTTTTTCCATTCCCCTGTCTGGAATAATGTGTAAGACATACACCCCAGACAAATCTGCGCACTTATTTCCTGTCCTTCATTCATACAATAATTATATGCACTGTAATAAGCTTCCTGTGCGGAGGAATAATCAGAAGCAAATTCCATTGTGCTTGCAAGTCTTCTGTAAATTATTGATGCAGCGTCCGGTAAATCATTTGATATTGCTTCCGATAGTGAGTCCTGAACAATCGCCTTGCCTTCTTCAAATTTTCCCTGCATTGCAAGTATGTTCCCTGCCAACGCTTTTGCCTTTGTGCTTATATCTCTTCGGTTAGCTGCTTCCGCCTGTTCTGAGGATTTTATTGCGGCATCATAAGCAAGATTAAGTTGCAGGAGTGCGGTGTATTTTCCTGCAGCAATTAACAGTTCTGAGGCAGAATTAATAAGGTTCTCTTCCAGCATAAAATTATCAGCAGCTTTCAACCGTGCTTCAATTGATAATTCCATTTTGCCCATTAATGCATAAACTGATGCAAGCAGCCGGTATACTTCACCAAGTTGATTATTATCAGTTACATAATTTGATGTTGTTACTTCTAATAATGCTTTTACGGATTCATTCAGATCTCCGCTGAACTGGCTGCACTGTGCATACATTATCAATGTTTTTATTCTTTCCTGTTCTTCTATTCCTTCAATCCATATCCTGAGTGCGCTGCCTGCTGATCTGACTGCATCACTGTAAGCATGTATTTTAATGGATCGTTCCGCAGAAATTAAAAATTGTTTTCTTGCATTTTCAATTTCATTTGCTGATAGCCAATGCTCAGCAATTATATCGGGATGTGAATTAATATTTTCAAGATATTCAGCAATCTCACTGTGCAGTGATCTTCTTCTTGACCAGATTACCTGTTCTTTTATAACCTCACAAATTATAGTATGACGGAAAGAAAAAAGACCTGGTTCCAATTCTTTGATCAGGTTTCTTTCAAATAGTTCATCAAATCCTAACTCATGCCCAGTAAGTTTTATTACCAGATCAGGATTAAATTCAAATCCTGCCACTGACGCTGCTTCTAGTTTATTCCGTGCTTCCGGAGATAAAGTATTTAACTGATTTAACACAGCATCTTTTAGATTTTCCGGAATAGTTATATTTGCATTATCGGCAAGACTGATTTTATCAGGACCAACTTTAAGCAGGTATTCATCAATAAGTGAATGAACCAGTTCTTCAATAAAAAGCGGAAGACCGTGAGTATTGTTATATATTTTTTCTACAAGGTTGTTGTCAGGCTCCCCGTTTAGTAATGATGAAATAAGTTGCTTAGTCTCTTCATAATTCATCGGTTCAACATTCAGCTCTATTAATTTTCTTCTCCGTCTGAGCTCATTCCTGAACTTCTTTACATTGTGTTTTCTTGTTATTTCATCACTGATAAACGTACAAACTATAATTATGCTTTTTGAAACAATCCGGTCGGATAAGGTTGTTAACATATCTATAGTTGCATCATCAGCCCATTGAATATCATCAATAAAAATTGCTGTGGGTTTTTTAGCAAGACTGAATAATGCAGAGATAATTGCTTCCTTCAGGGTTTCCGCATCGGCTTCAGCTGTTTGTTCGCCTAGTTCTGGTAGAACTATTGGTAAATATATAGTCAGTCCGCCGCAGTCGATTGTCTTGACTTTAGA
>JAWOIK010000075.1:0-3167 GCA_046484705.1 Ignavibacteriaceae bacterium
TTCAGCACCAGGAGCCGGATGCATTCAGTCCTGAACGGATTAAGCTGCTTGAATCATTAGCACATTACATAGAAATTGCTATTGAAAATGCGCGACTGTTCAGCAAGGAAAAACTTGAAAAAGAAAGAATGCTGAATGAGCTTAAAGATGCGCGGAACATACAGGTTAACTTATTTCCCAAAGATCCGCCGCAAATTTCCGGATTCAATGTAAACGGAATCTGCCTGCCCTGTTTTGAAGTCGGCGGCGACTGGTATGATTTCATTCCGCTGCCGGATGGTAAATTAGGAATTGTATTAGCTGATGTTTCCGGTAAAGGAATGGGCGCTGCATTGTTAATGTCTTCAACAAGAAGTTTGTTAAGATTAATTGCCAACACTACACAATCTCCCAAAGACGTTCTTACACAGCTTAATGAAATTCTGATAAAAGATTTTCCCAGCACAAGGTTTGTGACAATGATCTATGCCGTTCTTAATCCCAAAAAACAAAAACTTGTATTTGCAAATGCAGGACATTTAAATCCCCTGTTGGTTGATTCTTCCGGAAGTAATTTTTTAGAAACCACAGATGGCTTGCCTTTGGGCATTGCTGAAAGTTCATTCTCTGAACGTGAGGTTATATTTAATTCCAGCAGCCGCCTTATCTTTTATACTGATGGAGTCACAGAGGCAATGAATTCATCAGAAGAAGAATATGGCAGTGAAAGATTATTAAAACATTCTAACGAATCTTCGGTTTCCATACAAAGCGTTGTAGGTGATGTTAATAAATTTACAGGCGGGTATAAACAATCTGATGACATAACGGTTGTTATGGTTGAGCAGATATAAAATGCAGGTTGATCCTGCTTAAGATACCCTCACTATTTTTAATTCTTTTTTAAATATGATTGTTTAGAGCCTGATTTCAAACGCTGTAAAATAACTTTAACCACATACTCAGCATCTCTTTCAACGCCATGAATCATTACAGAAGAAAGCGAATAGAGAAAATGAATCCCGACAAAGTATAACCCCGGTTCATTTTCAACAATACCGCGTTTATGAATCGGCTCACTACCGTTAAAACAGGCGATATCTATCCAGGAATATGCAGGATAAAAACCCGTACACCATATTACATTATTTATATCATAAACCTGCTGATTCTCATCTACGGGAAGTCCCTCTTTCACACCAACTATTTTTGGGTTACGTTTTATTCCGTAATAAACAAAATCTTCCGGCTTATTTCTGATAAGAGGTCCTCCCTGCGAAATTACTTTTGGTCTTGCTTTTCTTCCGATTGGTGTATTTATGGTAATAATCCTGTGAAATAATATTCTTAGAACTAATCTTCCCAGAATTAATTTTGAAAGTGTGCCTTTGATGTCAAATGGAATATGTCCCGTATCTCTTCCGGCAAGAATTACATTATAATTGTTTTTAGCAGCTTCAAGTGCTAATTCAGATCCTGAGTTTCCTGCACCAACTACAAGTACCGGACCTTCCTTTAGCTGAGATGGATTGCGGTAATCGGACGAATGAACTTGTATAATTTCAGAATTCAAATCTTTAGCAAACTTTGGAATTTTAGGAACCTGGTAATTCGACATTGCAATTACAACATGCTCTGCTTCAAAGTGCTGATCTCCTGCTGTTATAAAATATTTGTCTCCTTCCCTGGAAAGCCCGTCCACTTTAATATTATTTTTTACAGGCAGATTGAAATGCTTTGCATAGCTTTCAAGATAATCAGCCATTTCATTTTTTGTGGGAAAATAATTTGGTGGAGCCGGAAACTTCATTCCTGCAAGACCATTAAATTTTGCAGGAGTAAAAAGTCGGAGTGAATCCCAGCGGTTACGCCAGGAATCACCCACTCTATCTTTAGCATCAACTATTATGAAGGGAATATTACTCTTCTTCAAAAAATATCCGGCAGACAAACCTGCCTGCCCGGCACCGATTACAATTACTTTATAATTTTCTTGTGAACAATTCATTTTTGTTTCTCATTCAATATTAATTTTTACTTTTCAGGTATAACACCAAGCTGCTGCATTAAACCCAGCTCATCCATATTAGTCCAGCACTCAACAAATTTCCCGTTTGATAATTTATCAATATCAATTGCGGAAAATTTCACCTTCCGTCCTGTAGCCGGAATGCCTTTGAATTCACCTTTATGCGTGCCTGTAGCTGTCCAGTGTGTTACAACTTTATTCTCCTCGGCTACCTGGTCAACAATAGTAAACCTGATATCCGGAAATGCTTTTCTTAATTCGGTAAAATATCCCTTTATGTTTTCCACTCCCTGTATTGATTCGCGCGGGAAATAAATAACAAAATCATCGGAAACCATTTCTTTCATATTTTCAAAGTTTCCTTTATTCCAGACTTCTTCAACAGCTATCCTGAGAAGTTTCTTGTTCCGCTCAATTGAAGATATTCCTTTTTCATTGACGACTGTATTCATTTTTAATGCTCCTTTAGTTATTAATTAATTGTTTAATTAAAATTTTCATTCATTAACTAGCTCCTGCTCTGTGTCCAATTGAAGAAACCTTGCTGCATTGTTGTAGAGAATATCTCTTTTTTGTTCTTCTGTTAGAAAATCAGCATCTTCAATAGCCTGAATGCCTTTTTCAATCATCTCCGGCCAGCGCATCTGGTCAGAACCGAACATCAGGCGTTTTCCAAGACCTGCCTTAATAAGTCGTTCGAGGTAATCATAAAAAGCTGTTTGGGGAATCACCCAGGTTATAGTAGATAGGTCGCCGTAAAGCTGCGGATACTGGTACATCACAGCAATCATTTCATCAAGAAAAGGATACCCGGTGTTTTCCACATAAAGCCTGAGTTTCGGATGACGGACTAACACTTCTTCTAACAGAAGCGGACTGCCGGCGGCTGACCTGAAACCCGGAAGATAAGGACCAATGCCTTCAGTGTGAATTAGTGTAGGTAAATCGAGCTCTTCGGCAAGAGCAAAATAAGGTTCGAGTCTTGGATCGTTAGGAGCGATGCCATTGAGTTGTGTTGCTATTTCTCCCATACCGGTATAAAATCCATCATCATATTTTTGTCTGAGATCCTCCGCTTTAGGCTGCCCGGGCTGAAAGATAAAAGGTGCAGCAATAAAACGATCCGGCGCAGCTTCAATCCACTTTGCAATTATATCGG
>JAWOIK010000138.1:0-3334 GCA_046484705.1 Ignavibacteriaceae bacterium
TGAATTTGATAAAAAAAATTAATTAGTAGAACGGAATTTATTTCTTACCGGGGAACAGAACTACTATTCTCCATTTCCTCACTAAGGTTTGAAACAAGAAATTCAACCTGCTGTTCGCTGCCTAACAAATCCTGTAAGGTAATTTTACTTAAAAGCCCATCCAGCATAGTTTGAACAGTTTTCCATAATGAACGAATTGAGCAGTCAATTGTATTTGTGCAGATGTTTTCTACCCCGGCATGTAAATCGCAAAAAGAAGATTCATAAAGTTTTCCTCCAAGTGAAGTAAGCACATCTCCGACTAATATTTCATTGGTGGGACTAGCAAGCTTGTATCCGCCGGTTTGCCCGCGTGAACTTTCTACAAACCCGGCTATACGAAGCATACGGAGTATCTTGCCGACATTAGCTTCGCTGAGTCCTTCTAACTGACTCAATTCAGGTATAGTCATTCCATTAACGGAATGATCTTTCCCGATTCTTAGCAAAAGTCTTAAACCATATTCTTCTTGTGTACTGAATTTCATAATTTTTCTCAATGTCACCCTTCGACAAGCTCGGGGTGACAATCTGAATTGTTATCCTTTAAACAAAGGAATTTTCGATCCGCAGGCTTTTGCGTGCATTACCTGCGCAAACTGTTCAGAAGTGATTGATGGACCTTGAGACGAACAATTTTTATTGAATACTTCTGTAAGAGTTTTTGATATATCCTCTGCAGAATAACCTTCTATATCCATTCTCTGCATAAAATAAATCAATTCACCATTCTTAAATAATGCAGCACTCGGCGATGAGGGTGGAAATCCTTTTATATATTGTCTTATGCGGTCAACAGCATCTCGTTCCTGTCCGGCAAATCCTGTATAAAGTTTGTCAGGAATTATATTGTTTTGTAATGCAAGAGATACACCCGGTCTTGCACTTCCGGCAGCGCATCCGCAGACGGAGTTTATCATTACTAAAACTGTTTTATCATCTTTAACGTTAATTGCATTGTCAACATCTTCAGGTGTTAGAAGCTCTGAAAATCCAACAGCAAGTAATTCATCTCTCATAAACTGAACTGCATCCTGATCGTACATTGGTGGACGCTGACTTATGTTAAACATTTATTCTCCTTTTTTAAAGTTTAAGTTCAGGTTCAGGTTCAAGTTTAATAGTTCTTTCATGAACTTAAACTTGACCTTGAACTTTTATTTACAAAAATCCTAATTCTAATTTTGCAACCTCAGACATCATATCTTTATCCCAGGGCGGGCTCCAGACCAGTTCAATCTTAGCATCATTCACCTCAGGAATAGCTTTTACTTTCCCTTCAACTTCAGGTGGAAGTGAACCTGCAACAGGACAAGCTGGTGAAGTCAACGTCATTTTAATTTTTACATTTGCATTATCATCAATAGCAATTTCATAAATCAATCCAAGTTCAAAAATGTCAACCGGTATCTCCGGATCGTAACATGACTTTAATGTCTGAATTATTTTTTCTTCTAATTCCTGTTTGTTTAATGTCGCCATTACTTTCTTACTCTTTCTCTTAATCTTACTCTGTAGTTGCTTTATCCTGTTTACCTTCAAGTGCATTCATCATAGTATGCCAAGCAAGTGATGCACATTTAACACGTGCGGGGAACTCTCTTACACCTGCAAATACGGCAAGTTTTCCCAAATCTTCAATATCAGGGTTATCACCAAGTTTATCAGTTACCAGATCATGAAAGCGTTGAAATATTTTTTCAGCTTCCTTTTTGGTTTTACCTTTTAACATTGATGTCATAAGCGAAGCGGAAGCTTTAGATATTGCACATCCTGATCCCTGGAATGAAATGTCGCTTATATGATCGTTATCAAATTTCAGATAAATATCTAAATGATCACCACACAGCGGGTTATAACCTTCGGCAAACTGTGATGGATTTTCTAACTTGCGAAAATTCCTCGGAGCTTTGTTATGATCTAAAATTACCTGCTGATAAAGTTCTCTTAATTCCTGATCCATATAATTTTACTTTCAGTATTATCCGAATACTTCTAAAATTTTCTTTAAGCCGTTAACTAGTATATCAACTTCTTCTTTAGTGTTATACATTCCGAACGAAGCCCTTGAGGTAGCTGGAATACCAAATCTCTGCATAACCGGCTGTGTGCAATGATGTCCGGTTCTGATTGCCACGCCTTCAAAATCCAGAAATGTTCCTACATCATGCGGATGAACATTCTCCAGATGGAAAGATAACACGCCAATTTTTTCTTTAGCTGTTCCAATAATTTTCAGCCCTTTCAAATCTGATAATGATTCGGTAGCATACTCAAGTAATATATTCTCATGATAGGCAATGCTGTCAAGTCCTATTTTTCCTATATACTCGATCGCCGCACCAAGTCCGATTGCGCCGGCAATATCAGGTGTGCCGGCTTCAAACTTGTGAGGAAGTTCATTATAAGTTGTTTCTTCGAAAGTTACCTTAGAAATCATATCACCGCCGCCCATATATGGAGGCATTGCATCAAGGTGATTAACTTTGCCATATAGTATTCCAATTCCTGTTGGACCATAAAGCTTATGTCCGCTGAATGCCAGAAAATCACAATCAAGTTCCTGGACATCGATCGGCAAATGATTTACTGCCTGTGCAGCATCAAGCATAACCGGAATATTATGTGAATGTGCGAGATCAATAATCTTTTTAACCGGATTAACCGTACCTAGTGAGTTTGATGCATAAACAACAGAAATAAATTTTGTTCTTTTGCTTATCATCTTTTCAAACTCTTCAAAAATCAGCTCGCCTTCATTATTGATTGGAATAATCCGGAGTTTTGCATTTTTTTCTTTACACAGCATTTGCCATGGAACAATGTTGGAATGATGTTCCATATGTGAGATGATTATTTCATCACCTTCTGAAATATTAACCCTTCCATAAGTTGATGCAACAAGATTCACTGATTCAGTTGTTCCACGGGTAAAAATTATTTCATTTTTGCCAAGTGCATTTATGAACTTTTTAACAATAATTCTTGATTCCTCAAAAGCCTCTGTTGCTTCCTGACTTAGTGCATGTACACCCCGATGAATGTTAGCATTCATTGTCTCGTAATAATTATTCGTCTTATTAATAACATAGTATGGCTTTTGAGTTGTTGCTGCATTATCCAGGTAAACCAGCGGTTTACCATGCACCATGGTTTTCAGAATAGGAAAATCATTCCTGATTTTCTCCACATCGTATAATGTCTCTTTAGAAGTAAACACGGCGCTGGAATTATTATGCATATAAAACTTTCTATTCATTAAAACGTTGAGTTATTATCTTTTCAAGATAATCTC
>JAWOIK010000209.1:0-18709 GCA_046484705.1 Ignavibacteriaceae bacterium
CCGAATATCTCCCGGCTGCGTTAAAGATTGGTAAATATAAAATCAATTAAATAAAGAGGCAGGTATGAAAAACATTAAAATCGAAATCAAGTGTGGTTTCATTTTCGTAGCGATGATGCTTTTATGGATGGTTCTCGAAATGCTTGCTGGTCTACACGATACCAATATTGACAAGCATCATATTTTCACAAACTTTGTTGCTATTCCCGCAATAGCTGTTTACGTTTTTGCTCTGCTGGATAAACGCAGGAATTTTTACAATGGTATAATGTCCTATAAGCAAGGATTTATCTCCGGTTTAATCATAACTCTAATAGTTACAATTCTTAGTCCTCTAACACAGTACATAACATCCACTATTATTTCTCCGGATTATTTTAAAAATATTATTGAATACTCCGTCAAAGAAAATAGAATGACACGGGAAGAGGCAGAAAACTATTTTAATCTGTCAAGTTATATGATCCAAACTATTATTTTTACGCCGGTGATGGGAATTATAACATCCGCAATAGTGGCTATCTTTACACGAAGCAAAAAATAGATTTTTGTTTCATGCAAAAAACTGTTTTCCATATACCAAAAATGGATTGTCCTTCCGAAGAGAATTTGATCAAACTGAAGCTGAATGATTTTTCTGATATTGTAAATCTTGATTTTGATATTCCAAACCGGAAGCTGACAATATTTCATAAGGAAAATTCTGCGAACATAGAAAGCGCAATTGATGAGTTGAATCTTGGCAGCAAATTAATTTCAACCGGAGCATCTGATCAAACAGTTTTTGAAGAACATTCAAACCAACGAAAAGTACTCTGGATAGTATTGATAATAAACTTTTCCTTCTTCCTGATTGAAATGATTACTGGACTTATTTCAAAATCAATGGGATTAGTTGCCGATAGTCTTGATATGCTCGCCGATGCCTTTGTTTATGCAATCAGTCTTTACGCTGTCGGCGGAACACTCCAAAGGAAAAAGAACATTGCAAGAGTTGCGGGATACTTTCAAATAACATTAGCAGTTTTAGGGTTTATTGAAGTTGTCCGCCGTTTCATTGGTACTGAAACCATGCCGGATTTTAGAACAATGATAATCGTTTCTGTGTTCGCATTAATTGCAAATGCAGTTTGTCTATACCTGTTGATGAAATCCAAAAGCAGCGATGCCCATATGCGTGCCAGCATGATTTTCACATCTAACGATGTTATAATAAATCTTGGTGTTATTCTCGCTGGTGTGCTGGTTCTCTGGCTTAATTCAAGCTTACCCGATCTTATTGTTGGATCAGCAGTTTTTATTTTGGTTATGTTTGGTGCAGTAAGAATTTTAAAACTTGCAAAGTGAAAGACATAGCTTCGGGATAGTTAGAGAATAGATTTCGCAATTCTTTTTACAAACAAATTTATTCAGTTTCTGGCAGTTAAATGTTTCCTCTTTTTCCTATCTGTTTTTGGTTATATAGTATAAAACTCTTTTGAATGGAATAATATTATGAATAAAATAAAATCGTTTTTTTCCTCTTACATGAAAATTGCATTTTTCTTTTTAACTCTTCTCCTTGTTAGTTCGTGCGGTTCGAACGAAAACCCAGGTGATTTCTTAAACGAAATTCAGATGGATGAAAAGCAGAGTGTTTCCGGTCCGGTAAATGATTTTGATGAACCCGTCACTGACCGTAAAATTATTAAGAATGGGGATCTCCGTTTTGAAACTGCGAGCGTTGAAGAAACAACGGTACTTATTCGAACAGCAGTTGCAGAGCTGGGAGGATATATCGGTAATGAGAATATTTATGATTACAAAGATCGTATAGAATATACAGTGGTTGTACGTGTTCCCGAAAATAATTTTGATCAGCTTGTTGATAAAATTTCTTCTTCTGCTGAAAAATTAGAAAGTAAAAACATTAACTCTCTTGATGTAACCGAAGAATTTATAGACGTTGAAGCAAGAGTAAAAACGAAGAAAGAACTTGAAGCGCGTTACAAAGAAATACTTAAACAGGCATCACGGGTTGATGAGATACTGAATATTGAAAGAGAGATCGGAAAGCTAAGGTCTGAAATCGAATCTCTTGAAGGACGACTTAACTATCTTAAGAACAGAGTTGCTCTCAGTAGTCTGACCGTAACTTATTATGAAAAGACCTCCTCGCCATTCGGATTCTTTTCAAAGTTCTATCAGGCACTAAAGAATGGCTGGACTTATCTGCTATGGTTTATAATAATCCTTACAAGTTTATGGCCGTTTATTCTTCTAACTTTAGTCATTCTGTTCATTGTATTAAGGGTGAAACAAAACCGCCTTCGTAAAAAAAATATTCAGAAATAATTTGTTTCCTTTCCGGTCATGATGTTCGGTACAGATTTTAAAAAATACTTGTTAAAAATCCGGTTGAAAGCTGGTTGCCGGCATTATAGTTTTGAATACATTATTTAACATTGAGGTGAATAAAAATGTATAGTTTATCGCTGCCGGATAAAAACACAATGTATCGGGCTCTTTTAAATAAAGACAGCCGCTTTGAGGGAATATTTTTTGTTGGGGTTAAAACAACAGGTATATTCTGCAGACCTACCTGCACCGCCAGAAAACCTAAAGAAAAGAATGTTGATTTTTTTTCAACTGCAAAAGAAGCACTTCAGTTTGGCTACAGACCATGTAAAATCTGTACTCCGCTTCAGTTAAATGGCGAAGTTCCGGGTTGGCTTAAAGAAATTTTAAAGCAAGTTGATGAGAAGAAGATTCTTAAATTCAGCAATGTTGAACTTAAAGAAAGAAACATTGACCCCGCCCGAATAAGAAGATGGTTTAAAAAGCATCACGGCTTAACCTTTCAATCTTACCTGAGATTATTAAGAGTAAATAAAGCATTTGGACAAATTAAGTATGGCGATAAGGTTGCGGAGTCCGCCTTTAATACCGGTTATGATTCTTTAAGCGGTTTTACCGAGGCGTTCAAGAAATCAACTGGATTTGCACCATCAAAAAGTACTAACGCAAATGTTATTTCTATTACCAGAATATTAACCCCTCTTGGTCCTATGCTTGCCGGTGCCACCGAACATGGAATTTGCTTACTTGAATTTGTAGACAGACGAATGATTGAAACACAGATTAAAAGACTGCAAAAACTATTTGCCGCCCGACTTGTTCCGGGACGAAGCAAATATTTTGACGAAATTAATTCGCAGCTAAAAGAATATTTTGAAGGACAGCGACAAGTATTCACCGTTCCATTAGTTTTAAACGGAACAGAGTTTCAGCAAAACGTATGGAATCAATTACAAAAAATTCCTTTCGGCAAAACCAAATCATATCAGGAACAGGCAATTGCACTTGGTAACCCCGGGGCAGTAAGGGCCGTTGCAAAAGCTAATGGCGATAACCGTATTGCAATAATAATTCCCTGTCATCGGGTAATCGGAAAAAACGGTGCACTTGTTGGATATGGTGGAGGAATGTGGCGTAAACAATATTTGCTTGATCTTGAAAGAAAATTTTTGAATTCTGGTATTTGAAAGCAACTGTTTTTGCTTTTAGATGATCTTCGCAAACCTTAATAATAGTATCCAATAGAAAAATAGAACCGTACATCACCCCAGCTTAGCGGGTTATTCGGAATGTCCTTCCTGAACAAAAAACTTCTGCCGATTGCAAACTCTGCTGGTCCAATTGGTGTATCTAACGACAAGGCTGCACCTATACCATGTTTTAAATTTTTAAATTTAATCTGCTCCTGTATTTCCCATACATTTCCGAGATCATACCGGGTTAGAAAGTATGTGTCGAAAAAGATAGAAAAAGGCAGCTTATATCTGTATGTTAACGAAGCCAGAAATAGTTGCCGCCCGCGGTATTCATACTCACGCATTCCATAAAACGAATTCATTCCACCCAAAGAATACTGCTGTGTTAAAGGAAGTGTTTTATCACCAAATCCCATGGAAATACCGGGGGAGAAGGTGTGTTGTCCGCCAATGCTAATATAGTTTCTGTACTCAAAGCCCACGTTCGTATAGCCAACATTTCCGCCAAGAAATGTCTGTGCTGTTTCATAAAAACCATTAAAATAAATTCCTGATCCGGGATATGGATATTTATCCTGGGTATCAATTGTAGAACTTACCCTTAAGCTTACAATGGTAATGTCGAATGGATCTGCAGGACTTTCTTCAATATTTTTTAAACGGTTTTTCAGATATTTTCCTTCAAAAATAATATTCCCAAAACGTTCTGCCTGTGCACCTATACCCAGCGATGCTCCATAGAAGATCTGCCTGTACTTGCCGATTCTTTCTCTTGATATCCTGCTTTTAGGAATATTTAGTCTGTCCCTGTAAACAGAAACATCATTAAAATTGTAAAAGGCATTAAGCTTATATGTAATATATGTGTTAAAAATTCTGTTGGATTTTTGTTCCAGCATTACACCTCTGTCTAGTGAACTGGCAAAAAACAAAAAGCCCAGCTCTGTTCCACTTCCAAAAAGATTTTCTTCCCTGATATCTGCAACAACCCGGGCACGGTTTTCATTATCTATGCTGAATCCTAACCTCAGCAGGCTTGAGTGTCTCTCTACAACCCTTAGTACAATTATATTTTTACCATTATCTTTTTTTATAATAACCTCTGCATCGTCAAACAGTTTTGTACTTCTGAGATTTATCAGTCCACGTGACGCTTTGTCTATGTCAAAAAAATCACCCGTTTTAATTGGAAATTCCCTTGTAATGATATTTTCATTCGTATAATAATTACCTTCTGTAGTAATAGAGGAGATTATTCCCTCATCAATAAAAATTATCAGTCGTCCAATGTCTGGTTCGAACCTTACTTCGGAAATATTTGCCAGGGAGTATCCGATTTTTCTGTATTCTCTTAAAAGCAATATGATGGAATTTAAGACTTTTTTGCCTGTGTAGTACTCGTTATAAATAGGGGTAAATATTTTTCCTGTCACCTCGGAATTGATTGCGGAGGAACCAATAAGATCAACCCTTTTTATAATTGGATTTTCTTCCTTTACAAGTTGAATTTCTGATTTACCATTATTTTCAGTGATGCTTATTTTTATATTGCTGTAGCGTCCGGATGACTGCAGTTCATAAAGTGCGGCAAGTAGTTTTTTGTTAGATACAGAGTCTGAAGTAACATACTTGTTAAATACTTTTATTTCTTTCTCATCAATCGTGCTGTTTAGAATTGGGTTTATAAAAAACACCTCTTCGCTGGCGATGTTATGTAAATAAACAGAGTCTATTTTTTGTTTTATAGCTGCAACGAGTGGCACGGTGCTTTGATATCCGGCGAGAATCATATCCTCTATCTGGCTAAAGTTGTTTGCGGAATGGTCATTAAGTTCCGGGGTAATAACATAGTCGGCACTATCCAGTTGATAACTGTTAAGATGTTTCATAGGAATGCTAACACTTTGATCTGCGATTATCCAGGGAACATCAAGCCTGTCTGCTTTATGCAGCGGGCTGGTTGTATTAACAGCAATAATAAATTCAGCACCTTCCTTTTTTGCAGTATTAACCGGGATGTTTTCTACCAACCCGCCATCTACAAGAATTAAAGAATCAACCTGAACCGGCGGTAAAAAAAAAGTTACGCTGGAGCTTGCTCTAAGTGCGTTGCTGAGAGTTCCGCTTTTAAGTATTACCGGATCCCCTGTAACCAGGTTAGTACACACTGCCCTGAATTTTATTTTTAGCAGATCAAATGATTCTGCCTGATGAATCGGCGCGTTAAAAGTAATTATATTCAGATAGTTAGAAAACTTTTGGCCATCATTAAACGCTGTCGGCAGGACTGGTCTGAAACCGTCCAGTCGCAATGTAATTACTGCCCTGTCCTCAGTAATTTTTTGATCGACAAATAATTCTTTCCTGTCTGATTGCCTTGATAAAGTAAGTAGATCATTCCAGTTAACATCAAGTGCTATAGAATCCAGTTCATCAATAGTATATCCGGAGGCGTACAGCCCGCCGACAATACTACCCATGCTTGTTCCAACTATCATATCAAATTCTATATTAGCTTCTTCCAGTGCGCGTAAAACACCTGCCTGTGAAAGACCCCGTGCACCGCCTCCGCTTAATGCAATTGCAACTACCGGTTTTGGCTCCGGGACATATTCTGTTAAACCAAAAGGTAATTGTACCTTTGTAAATTGGGGTTTTAGCTCAATAATATTTTGGGACAGTGTACCGGGTAAGTATAATATGAAAGTGATAAGACTTATGTATATGATTTTCATCATAATCGGATTATGGTGGTCTTAAATCGGAAACGAAATAAGACCACATTAAATAAACTTACTTTTTCTTTTTTTGTGTCTGCTTTGCTTGCTGTTCAGCCTGTTCCATCATTCGCTGCATAAATCCTTTTTTCTTTTTCGGGTTCGCTACCGGAACAAGTTCCACATTTCCAGTTTTATGATTTATGTAGTATTGTTGTATTATTGAAAACAAGTTAAACAAAAAGTAATATAGATTAAGTCCCGATGGAAAGGTCATGAATAGAATAGTAAGCATTACCGGCATGATATATACCAACGCAGCCTGTTTCGGGTCTTTCATTGTCATCTTCTGCTGAATGAAAGTTGTAAGACCCATTAGAATTGCCAGTCCGCTTATCTCCTGAATACCAAACATCGGAAGCTTAAATCCAAGATCATAAATTACATCAGGACGGGAAAGATCTTTTATCCACCAGACAAAGGGTTGTTGTCGTAAATCAATTGCTGTCTGGAACAGCCCCCACAGGGCGATGAATACAGGCATCTGAAGAAGTATAGGTAAACAGCCGCCTGCAGGGTTAACCCCATAGGTTGAGTACAGTTTCATCGTTTCCTTATTCATCTTCTGTGCATCGTCTTTATATTTTTCCTTTATCTCGGCAATTTTAGGCTGAAGGGCCTGCATTTTTTTCATTGACTGGTAGCTGGACTTCGTTAATGGATACACCACTATTTTGATTATTAACGAAAAAACTATAATTACTATTCCATAATTCGGAATGATGCCATGAAGAAATTTAAATAGTGGAAGAAGCACAAACTCTGCAATAGGACGAACAATAAATTTGAGCCCGAAAAATCCGCCAAAATTAATTATTGATCTTAATGAGTTATCTATTTCTGAAAGGCGGTCATAATCAATAGGGCCTATATACAGAGTAAATGAATGTGTTTCATCTGCCGTGTTATTAAATGGAAGAATTAATCGAACATCATAAAATTCTCTTATTCCCTCGTTCGGATAAACTTCCCTGTTCCCTTCAACATATGCCCCTTCTGTTTTCTTGTTATCTTCTGGAATTACAATCGCTGCAAAGTATTTGTTCCTGACCGCGAACCAATCTACCCTGCCCCGGAATTCTTTTATTATTGGTTCACCCGCAGAAGATGCATCTATATCAACGGCTTCATCACCATAATAAACGATTGCATCGCTGAAATTAGCTTCATCAACGGAATTTTTTTCTACAAATCTGATTCCGTTTCTCCAGACAAGATCAAAGGTGTTGTTGCTTATAAGATTATTCATTCCCTTAAATCTTATATCGTTTCTGATCATGTATTTGTTTCCAAAGAACTGGTACGATTTGGTTATATATCTGTTATCATCAATATAATATGTAAAATCTATCTTAATTGAGTCTTGTCCTGATAATACTGTTCTGTATTCTGTTTGCTCATACTTGAAGGGTAGTTGTGCAGTATTAATTGCTTTTCCATCGGAAGAAACAAAGGCGAGATCATAACTTCCGCTTTTTGAATAATGAATTAGCTGTGCCAGGTGTTTTGTTTGTACTTCACCATTGCCTTCGCCAGCAGAATACCAGTTATTAAATTCTTTAAGAAATACCTTTTTAAAGTTTCCGCCTGTTGTAGAAAATTCAAATATGGCAACTTCATTTTCTATTACAATAATTTCTTCCGGTACTGTTTTTTTTATGAAGAGACTTTCTTCTCCTTCAGAAACGACTACGGGTTCATCTTTGGATATTTTATCCGGGCGGGTTAATGTATCTGGAATTTCTGTTATTGTTGAGTCAGGGGTTGTTAAATCCTGTGGGTTTTGACCGGGATCCGGAGCAGAAATGTACAACCATATCAAAAGTATTGCACCAATTAGTACGAACGCAAGGGTTGTTTGTTTATCCATTAAAGCACCTTGAAAAAAAACTGTAACTCCTTGAATTGAAGTTTTTCAGGTAAGTGGTTTCGATGGCTGCATATTGAAAAGAACGTAATTTAAATTTCATTTTTTAATTTATTAATAATATCCAAAACGGGTGGAGAGACAATACAATACTTAACTTTTTTATTGTTTTTTTCATTTATTGAGTATGCTGAAAAGATTACATTAAGCGACACACTTTTTTCCCGGCATTCTGTAAGTAGACTTTCTTTATTTAACCGGAAGATTTCTTTTATTATTCTTCTTACCCTGTTCCTCCAAACCGCATTTCCGGACCTTTTAGAAATAGCTACGGCTATTTTAACCCCCGGGTTTTCATTTGTCCGATCCTTAATAAACAGAGCTTTTATTTTTTTATCTGCAGAATAAATAGTTTTTCCGGTTGAGTAAATAAGATCGAACTCTTTTTTACTTTTAATTCTTTCCTTGCCGGAAAGAGAAAATTTCTTCAATGATTTAAATTATTCATCACTTACAGTTAATCTTTTTCTTCCTTTTGCACGTCTACTGGTAATTACTTTCCTGCCATTTTTAGTTTTCATTCTTTCACGAAAACCATGCTTGTTTTTTCGCTTCCTGTTGCTTGGTTGATATGTTCTTTTCACTTTTACTCCTAATTATCATATAAAGTCTGTAAATATATTGTTTGACTTAAAAACTTACAACAGCATTAATCGTCTACTTGCTTACTCTTCAGGTACATAGCAATTAATTGAAAATAAAAATTGAGAATTAATTTGTTCTGTTAGTCTTATCTTTCTATTTTTTGAGCCCACACAATTATAAAAAAAGGTGTTAATAATTTGTGGATAAATTCATTCTGTGAAAACGTTTCACACGCAAACAGAATTGTAACTGGCAGATGTGTTTAAATTAAATTGTGTATCATCATGAGTCTGTTTCTCTTAAGTCCTTGTGAAATATGGGTTTGCCGTTGTTTATATAATGTTAATAACTTGTTGGTAAATTTTTAATTCTGATTTCTATTGTTTTAATTTTTTCTATTTCCCTAAACTATTTCTAAATATTACTGTGGATAACTTAAAAATCGTAGCTGAACAAATTTCCAATGAACCCCTTTCCTTAAACCCTTCTGTGGTCTGGAAAAACTGTCTTTCTCGAATAAAAGAGAATGTAACATTGATGACCTACAATACGTGGTTTTTGCCAATAAGACCCGTTGAAATAAAAAATTTTACTCTAAAGGTTCAGTTACCAAGTCAGTTTTTCTGGGAGTGGATAGATGAACATTACAGTTCTCTTATTCATAAAATTCTTAGTGAGGTTTTAGGTCCCGGATCAAAACTTGCTTATGTCATCAGTGATGAAGTATCAAAAATTGATGAAAGTGAAGCTGCAGACCTCAGAATTATAAACACTGTTCCCCCGGTACGAAAAGAAGCCGAACAAAAAAAGAAAAATTTTGAATCGCATTTAAACGCAAGATACCGCTTTGACAATTTTATTAAGGGCGAGGGAAATGAACTAGCAAGAGCCGCCGCCGGTGCAATCAGTGATAATCCGGGCGGAACTTCTTTCAATCCTTTTTTCGTTTATGGCGGGGTTGGGCTTGGAAAAACGCATCTTATCCAGGCAATCGGTAATAACATAATTGAAAAATTCCCTGAGAAGAAAGTTATTTATCTTTCATCAGACAGTTTTACCGTAGAGTTTGTTGAATCTATTCAGTCAAACAAAATTAATGAGTTTTCAAGTTTTTACCGCGGAATGGATGTTCTGATAATCGATGATATTCAGTTTCTTATCGGAAAGGAAAAAACACAGGACCTCTTCTTTCATATTTTTAATATTCTTCATCAGTCCAGAAAACAAATAATTCTTTCTTCAGACAAAGCCCCAAAAGATTTAAAGGGCTTGGATGAAAGGCTTATCTCCCGATTTCAGTGGGGTCTCCAGGCAGATATCCAACCGCCGGCTTTTGAAACAAGAATTGCTATTCTTAAAAAGAAAACCGAAGACTACGGTATGAGTATTTCTCCGGAAATAATCGAGCACATTGCTTATCACATTACCTCTAACATACGTGAACTCGAAGGATGTCTTATTAAACTTCTTGCTAATGCTTCTCTTAATTCTAA
Organism: Ignavibacteriaceae bacterium; assembly: GCA_046484705.1. GTDB lineage: Bacteria > Bacteroidota > Ignavibacteria > Ignavibacteriales > Ignavibacteriaceae > JAGXRK01. Next base: position 10,316 of record JAWOIK010000209.1, read on the forward strand.
AGAAATTACATTAGATCTCGCAAAAAAAATTGTACGGGAAGTAGCAACCGAAAGAAAAAACAATCTAACTCTTTCAATAGATGATATAACAAAAATTGTTTGTGGACACTTAAGTGTTCCTGAAAACAAAGTGAGAGAAAAGACTAGAAAAAAAGAAGTTGTTCTTGCCAGACAAATTTCTATGTATTTTGCAAATAGGTTAACCAAATCTTCGCTTAAAACGATCGGATTACATTTTGGCGGGAGAGATCATTCAACTGTAATACATGCTTGTTCCACAATAGAACAGGCAATTTTAAACGATATTACTGTTAAAGAACTTGTAGAAAATTTAAAAAGTAAAATTGAACTGAGTTCTTCATAGGAAATTTTAACCGGTTATTTTGTGCATTATTTGTTAATAACAGATAGTTTAGTGATTAAATATTGTTGATAAAATTACAGTTATCCACAATATAATTGATTTATGCTGTTTATTAAGTAGTTATTAACATTTTCGGTACGATTATTGTGTTCTTTATACGGTATAATTTGATAATAAGTCAGTTATTAACATATTAACTTACTTATTACATTTATTAAGTTTTTAAAATATATTTTATATTAATTAAATAGTTGTTGATTATATCTGTTTGATTATTAAAATATAAAAATCTAATTTCACTGATAATAAAATAAATTAACATTATATGAGGATTAAAATGAATAAGATGCTAAAATTTTCAATTTTATTTTTAGCCTTAGTCTCACTCAGTTTTATGAGTTGTTCGGATTCTCCTGAAAATGAATTCAAAATTAATAACGCCAGTGCTGCAGATTTGGAATTAAATTTCAGGGCTGAGTTAATAACAGTTCCTTCCGGTGAAGAATTTATAATTAACGATTTACCCAAAGGTTCTTTTTCCTACGAATCTATTTTCGTACTTCCAGCTGGTATTACCGACGCAACAATTGAAGGTGCTACTTCCGGTACAATAGAATTTTTTGGCGGCACCAAAGCATTATTATATATCGTCTCAAATTTTGGAGACAGCACAATGACGATTTTTGCATCTTTAACACAACAGGAAGATGTTAACTTTACCGGTTTAACAGACCCTCTTTCAAATCCATAATATTAAAAATAATATTATTGTTTTTATCCTATGAGTTAGTATCCGGATTTGATACTAACTCATTTTTTTCTTGCTGATTTTTATTTCAATCCAAATTGAGATTCCCCTCTATTTTTACTATTTTACTGCGATTCAAAAGGAGATTTTTGCACCATGGAATTCAAGATCAACAGTAAGGTCTTAGAAAAACTTTTATCCAAAATTATTCCGGCTGTTCCATCAAGAACACCGATGGCTATACTTGAAAACTTTTTATTTGAAATAAAAGATGGTTCTCTCACAGTTTGTGCAACAGATTTAGAAATAGCATTAAAATCTTCTCTGAACGTTGCTGCGGATGAGAATATTAAAATGGTTATACCTGCACGTTTGTTATACGATATTATAAGATCCCTGGATGATACCCAGATAACATTTGAAACGGAACCAAATGCAAAATTAAAACTTACAACAGATAATGGGGTATATAATCTGAGCTATTCGCCCAGTGAAGACTTTCCTGTAATCCCCGAAGTATCTCGTGAAAAGGAAGTAGTTATTGTTGGACCTGATCTTAAAAAAGCTTTTGATCAAACAGCATTTGCAATGAGCAAAGAAGATATGCGCCCGGCGATGACAGGAACACTTTTAGAATTTACATCAGATGGATTAAAATTTGTTACAACCGACGGACACAGACTTGTTAAATATTTGAATAAAGCAATTAAATCAAGCATTACAGAACAATATATTCTACCGGAACGAGCAATATCTGTATTATCTAAACAACTGGCAGATGGAGATGTAAAACTTTATTTAAGTAAAACACATGCATCATTTATTCTTAATGACGGAGAATTTATTACAAGGCTAATAGGTGAAAAATATCCTGCATATAACAGCGTTATACCGCTTGAGAATGAAAACTTTATGATCGTAAGCAGGACACAATTACAATCTACTGTTAAAAGAATGCTGCTCTTCTCTGCCTCAACATCTAAGCAAGTTAAGTTTTCTATTTCGAAAACTAATTTGGAAGTAAGTGCCGAAGATGTTGATCATGGATCAAACGCTAAAGAAAATGTTAGTTGCGAATATAATGGTGATGCTATGGATATCGGTTTTAATACATCTTATGTAAATGATATTTTAATGCACCTTAATAGTGAGAAGATTACATTTAAGCTTCATTCACCAACCAAGGCATGTATAATTGAACCTAACGAAATAGATGAGAACGAAGAACTGATGTTGCTGTTAATGCCTGTTCGATTAAATAATTAGTATGTTTCTTACCTCTGTTTCTTTAAAAGACTTCAGAAGTCATTTAAATTCTTCAATTAATTTCAGTAACGGATTAAATTATATAATTGGAGGCAACGGGCAGGGCAAAACCAGTATTCTGGAAGCCGTTTATTATTTGTGTACAACCAAAAGTAATCTATCAAGGTCAGATGGCGAGGTTATAAGATTTAATCAGGATGCATTTCATATTACCGGCCGGTTTAATGATGTGACAAGAGATGAGGTTAAAATCATATTCACTTCTGCAGAGAACAAAAAGTTTTATTATCTGAACAATAAATTATTGAACAGAGCATCAGATATAATTGGCAGATTTCCTGTTGTTGTACTTACCCCGTCCGATCACGCAATTACCCAGGGTCCTCCGGCGGAAAGAAGGAAACTTGTTGATTCTATAATTGCCCAGGCAAGCAGTAATTATCTTAACAATATTATAGATTATAATAAAACACTAAGACAAAGATCTGCATTATTGTATAAACTAAGGGAAACCAGGAGAACTTCGGATTATACTGAACTGGAATCCTGGACTGAAAAACTGATCAGCACTGGTACGGAAATAATTATATACAGAAAGAAGTTTATTCTCGAATACAGCGAGTATTTAATTCAATCATACAGTCAAATAATGAATGATCTGGAAACACCCTCAATTAAATATTCTTTTCTGGAAGAGTATGACGGCGATGATATTAAAAAAAAATTTGAAAGTCTCATAACAAGCAGAAGAGAAGAAGAAATCAGAAGAGGAGTTAATCTCGTTGGTCCGCACAGAGATGATTTCATACTTGAAATAAATGGTTTTAATATTAAAACTTTTGGTTCGCAAGGACAAAACAAAACATTTCAAACAGCAATGCGATTCGCTGAGTTTTTTTACCTGAAGGACGTATCAGACAAAACGCCAATATTTTTGCTTGATGATGTTTTTGGAGAGCTTGATGCATTCAGAGCTATTAAAATAAGCGAATACTTACGTAAGGTTGGACAGGCAATCATCACCTTAACAGACTTTGCTAACTTTACATTTCTTTCTAAAGAAGTAAACGATTCAATTATAAAACTTCATGATAACAAGATTAGTTATGCCTGAGGGATTTAAAAGTTTAAAAGATGTTTTTGACAAAGAACCAGAACTTAAAAGTATCCGGGAAGTTGTAAAGGATGGTGAGATAGAAAATGATTTTCAAAAAATATTTCCGGAACTAAATAAAATAGTTTCTTCTGTTAAATCGGGCAGAAGTATTCTAGTTATTAAAATTGAAAATCCCGCCTGGCGGCAGGAACTTAAAATGCAAGAAGAAAATATTGTAAACAAAATAAACTCTTTTTATAAAGAGAAGAGAATAAAACAAATAAGATTTACACATTGAGGAATAATAATAAGTTATGGCTAAGGATAATAATAAAAACAACGGCAACGATTACAGCGCTAAAAACATAAATGTACTTAAAGGACTGGAAGCTGTTAGAAAACGTCCCGCAATGTATATTGGCGATGTTAGTTCACGCGGACTCCATCATTTAATTAACGAAGTTGTTGATAACAGTATTGATGAAGCGCTTGCCGGATTTAACGACAGGGTAATAGTTACGCTGCATAAAGATGACAGCGTTTCGGTTGAAGACAGGGGAAGAGGAATTCCTATCGATATTCATCCCGTTGAAAAAGTGTCTGCTCTTGAAGTTGTTATGACCGTTCTTCATGCAGGCGGTAAATTTGATAAAGATTCTTACAAAGTATCCGGCGGTTTACACGGTGTTGGTGTCTCCGTTGTAAATGCACTTTCAGAATACATGACAGCAGAAGTAAAAAGAGACGGTAAAATTTATTTCCAGGAGTATAAAAAAGGCATCCCTTCAGAAAATGTTAAACAAAAAGGAACTTACAAAGGAGACCAAACCGGAACAAAAATAACTTTCCTTCCTGATAAATCTATTTTTAAAGTAACCAAATTTAATTTTGAAACAGTTGCTTCAAGACTACGGGAATTGGCGTATCTGAATAAAGAAGTAACAATGATTTTAAAGAGTGAGGAAGACAAGACCGAAGAAACTTTCCGGTTTAAAGGCGGACTGGTTGATTTTGTTAAATATCTTGATGAACAAAGAACCCCACTTCACAAGACAGTTTATATTGAGGGCGAAAAAGAGAACACACCGGTGGAAATTGCATTTGAATACAGCGATTCATATTCGGAAAATGTTCACTCATATGTCAATAATATTAATACAATTGAGGGCGGAACCCACCTTGTCGGCTTTAGAACTGCACTTACAAGAACACTAAACAACTATGCTTATAAAAACGGACTGATAAAAGATAATAATAAAATTACATTGACCGGAGATGATTTTCGTGAGGGACTGACTGCAGTTATTTCGGTAAAAGTAATGGAACCTCAGTTTGAAGGACAAACTAAAACAAAGCTTGGGAATAGTGAAGTCAAGTCAGTTGTTGAAACTATTGTTGGAGAAAAACTTTCCGAATATCTTGAGGAAAATCCCTCGGTTGGAAAAAAGATCATTGAGAAATGTATGCGTGCAGCCGAAGCCAGAGAAGCTTCCCGTAAAGCCCGCGATCTTATAAGAAGAAAAAATGCTCTCGACACAATGCACCTTCCCGGCAAACTTGCTGACTGTTCGATCAACGATCCGGAACACTGTGAAATATATATAGTTGAAGGAGACTCCGCCGGGGGTTCTGCAAAGCAGGGCAGAGATCGAAGGTTCCAGGCAATACTTCCCATCAAAGGGAAAATTTTAAATGTAGAGAAAGCCAAACTGAACAAGATTCTTGAAAACATTGAAATTCAGGCGATGATATCTGCGATCGGTGCTGGAATTGGCGAAGATTTTAATCCTGCAAAATCTAGGTACGGAAAAATTATTTTAATGACAGATGCCGATGTGGATGGCAGCCACATCAGAACGCTATTGTTAACATTCTTCTACAGGCATATGAAAGATTTAATTCTTTCGGGCAAAGTATATATTGCACAACCTCCGCTGTATAAAATTAAAAAAGGCAAAGAAGAGGTATATGCTTTTGATGATGAAGAAAGGGATCAGATTATAAAGAGATTTAAAGTTGAACTGAAAGCAAAGGGCAAAGAAAAAGAAATGGAAATTACAGAGCCCGACGAAACTGCTGAAGAAACCAACGGACAGGGACAGCAAAAAGGAATTGGCATTTCACGCTATAAAGGACTTGGAGAGATGAACCCGGAACAGCTCTGGTCAACGACCATGAATCCCGAAACAAGAACAATTCTACAAGTAAATCTGGAAAGCGCAGCTTCAGCAGATAAAATATTTGAAACACTCATGGGCGATGCTGTTGAACCAAGAAGAAATTTTATTGAAAAGAATGCTAAATATGCCAACCTCGATATTTAGATTTAATTTATAAATATTAAAACCATAGCAGCAATATTAATTGCTGCTTTTTATTGATATGAAAATTTTAATACTTGCCTTATCGGGAATAGGCGATGCCCTGATGTTTACCCCTGGTTTACGCCTTCTAAGAAAAGCTCGTCCGAAAGCCCAGATACATGCTTTGGTAATGTTTCCTGGTGTTAAAGACATTTATAGCAGCAATCCAGATTTAGATAAAATAATATTTTACAACTTTTTACAAAACGGCGCATTAAAATCCTTTAAGTTCGTGATGTCATTAAGGGGCAGGTACGACTTATCTATCAACGTTTATCCATCTAACAGGAAAGAATACAATATAATTAGTTTTTTATTGGGGGCAAAAAAAAGAGCCGCGGTAGAATATCTCAGGGCAAATAAACAAAATCTAGGCTGGTTAAATAACATAACAATTAAAGAAGATGATGCGCTTCATAATGTAAATGAAAATATAAACCTAGTTAGGAAAACACTTAATCTGGATAATGTTGAAGAACCAAAACTTCAACTCGATATATCGGGGGAGAACAGAGCATTCGCCGAGCAGTTCCTTAAAAGTATATCAATTATAGAAAGCGAATTAGTAATAGGATTTCACCCCGGCTGTGCAACCTTAAAGAATCAGATTAAAAGAAGATGGGAGCCGGAGAAGTTTGCAGAACTGGGAAGAAAGCTAATAGAAAAAAATTCCGCAACAATTTTACTTTTTGGCGGACCCGAAGAAGAAGAGCTAAAAGAAAAAATATCAAATCAAATCAAATCAGAAAAAGTTTTTATTGTTAAAACACCGGACCTTATGAAATCCGCAGCTATAATAAAAAGGTGTAATGCTTTTGTCACCAATGATTCAAGTCTTATGCACATAGCTTCTGCACTTGGATTAAAAGTAATAGCTATAATTGGCCCAACAAACACAAACTATATTCATCCCTGGAAAACAGAGCATAAAATAGTTTCATTAAATCTTGAATGCTCCCCATGTTTCTTTTATTCTCCCAGGCCACTAACTTGCTCAAGAACCGATGTTAAATTTAAATGCATAAAGGAACTTTCTGTTGATATGGTTTACAATTCTACAATAAAGTTTATCAGTCAAGAAAATGTTTTATGAAGAACAATCAGGAAAGATGGAACCTAGCTCAGAATTATGAGAGAACCTGGTGGCAAAATCAGGTAGAGGAAATTGATCTTGAATTTTACAGTAGGTTTGCCCGGGAAGTTACGGAAGACTTAAAGCCATTCTTTAGTATTAAAAATAACTCTTATGTGTTAGAAATAGGAAGTGGCGCAGCTGGCATCATCACTTATATTAAATCAGAGCATAGGTTTGCCATTGATCCGTTGGAAAGATTTTACTCAAGCGTTCCCAAATATGTTTCTGTACGTGACAAAAAAGTTATTTATAGCACCGCCATGGCCGAAAGCTTACCATTCAAAGGTGTATCCTTCGATTTAATTATTATTGATAATGTGCTTGATCATTGTGATGTTCCGGACAAAGTGCTTTCTGAAATGAACCGAACCTTAAAACCGGGCGGGATAGTCTTTTTTCGTCAGAACACGTATCATTTTTGGGGCAAAGTAATCCGCGATATTATGGAAAAAATGAAAATAGATAAAGGTCATCCACATACTTTTTTAAAAAGTAAACTGAAGAATATGATTAGAGATCAGAAATTTAGAATATTATACATTAAAAAAGGAGGGTACTTTAAAACCTGGTTGAAAGAAATAACATCTAAACGGGCATACGATAAAATTAAGGGCATTCTCTTTGTTAACAGAGATAAAACAACGTATGTCCTCAAAAAAATGTGAAGCATTGATTTGACCACCCTCTTTTTAAAATCTAGATAATAATTGTTATGAATTTTAACAAAAAACAGTCACCACAAGTCATTTAGTATTTTTGACGAAGACTTGAAATTTTGAAAATAATTCTGTTAAAACACTGGCTGCCGGTTCCGGCAATTATATTCTGGGGCGTATCTTTCATTGCAACAAAATATCTGCTCGATTTCATTTCACCCGAAACAATTATTTCAATGCGGCTGATTCTTGCAGTATTATTATTACTGCCGATTGCTTTTTTTACCGGAAAGCAGTTTAAAATAAAAATGAAAATGAAAAGTCATTCTTATATTTTAATATTGGCAGCGATAGGAGTTTTTCATCTCTGGATTCAGGTAACCGGGATGAGGTTTACCACAGCTTCTAATACAGGCTGGATTATTGGAACTGCCCCGGTTTTCATTGCAATACTTAGCTTTATATTTTTCAAAGAAAAGCTAAGCATTATTAATTTAGTCGGAATCGTAGTTGCAACATTCGGACTACTTTTACTTGTAGATAAAGGAGATCCGTTTAATTTAAATTTCTTTTCTCACAAGGGAGACTTACTGGTTCTTGCCAGCGCATTCACTTGGGGAATTTATTCGGTAGTTAACAAAAAAATATCATTGGACTATTCACCGCTAATGACAATTCTGTACCTGTTTATCATGATGGCAGCCATCATTATACCATTTAATATAAGTTCGCCAGCCATCGAGTCCGTTCTTAATTTAGATTTAAC
>JAWOIK010000216.1:0-20854 GCA_046484705.1 Ignavibacteriaceae bacterium
TTAATAACCTTTCCATTAAGTATAACGTGAACATAATCGGCGGTTCTCATTTTACATTAGAAGATGATAGTCTCTACAATATAGCTTATCTGTTCAGACGGGATGGAACACTTGAGAAACAATATAAAATTCACATTACACCTAATGAAAAAAGATGGTGGGGAGTTAAGCCCGGCGACAGCATAGAAGTATTTGATACGGACCGTGGAAAAATTAATATTCAGATTTGTTATGATATCGAATTTCCTGAATTAAGCCGGGTTGCCGTTTCAAAAGGCGCACAAATAATATTTGTTCCTTTTTGTACAGATGAAAGATACGGTTACTTAAGAGTCCGTCAGTGTGCGCAGGCAAGGTGTATTGAGAATGGGGTGTATTCCGTAATTGCCGGTAATGTAGGTAACCTTCCTTTTGTTGAAAACATGGACATTCAATATGCGCAATCAGGAATTTATACTCCGTCGGATTTTATGTTCTCAAGAGATGCTATTGCTGCTGAATGTACGCCTAATGTAGAAACAGTTGTAATTCACGATGTTGATCTTGAAATACTTAAACGACACAGATCAAACGGAAGCACCCTTAACTGGTTTGATCGCCGGAAGGATCTTTACGAAGTGATTCTGAAAAAATGAAATTCTGAACTTAATATTCTCTTTACTGTGATTTTTCAGTTTTCTTTGCGGAAGAATAATTAAGCAGATCATAATTAATTGTTCTGTCCGGCATATCAAGCTTAACAATTTCAACATCTGCTTTTGAATAAAACTCTGTTGCAAGTGTATCATGAAAATCTGAAAAAACAACGACTCGTTTTATTCCCGCTGCAATTAATGCTTTAGCACAGGTTGTACAGGACATATTTGTAATATATGCTGTCGAACCCTTTACATTTACTCCGTGTGTAGTTGCCTGAATAAGTGCATTCATTTCAGCGTGATTTGTTCTTACGCAATGATTATCAACTATAAGACAGCCAACGTCTTCACAGTGCGGCTGCCCAGGTAGTGAACCGTTATACCCGGTTGATAAAACAAACCTGTCTTTTACAAGTACACATCCGCAATGCATTCTTGGACATGTTGCACGTTCGGAAGCCAGCATAGCAAGTTTAAGAAAATATTGGTCCCATAATGGTCTTTTACTATTTAACATATCGCTTTCAGAAATGATGATAAAGATGAGGATAAATTTAAGTGATTGCTGTTAGAAATGCTTTGATCGGTAAAAATATTTTTATAACAAACAGCACAGAGTATCCCCTAAAAAATACGCACAGAATTTTATTCTTAAGAAGATGTTAATGGGCAAAACTTCCCGTATACAATTTCTGTCTTATGAAGGAGCGAAGTGCTTCTTCAGGTGAAGTTTTAAAAGTAATTAACACTTCTTTTCCCTTTTTCCGGAGGGATTTAGTCTCATCAGGCGAAATGGCTTTTGAGATAATTGTTTCACAATCACCTATATATCTTTTTTCATCCGACTTTGCAGGATTGCATTTTCTGAATTCACTATTCACAACCCTGTCGCCATCAAGCTCATATACAAGATATCCAGAGAAACTTGTAACAGAATCAGATACTGTTTTTCCGTCTTTTGAACGGATAGCGATTTTCATAGCACACCTCCTAGTGACTTATTAACGAGTTTATTATTGATTCTTCCCGTATAAACGAAGGATAGTTTAAAGACTCCTCAATATTTTTTCTAATTTGTTTTTTACCATTTATATATTCAATCAGTCTGCCGCGGTTATATATAACTGAATAAAGATTTGAGCCAATCAATTTAGCTTCTTCAAATCTGGTGGATGAAAGAACAAAATCAGTCAGGTCCCCGGAAAAGAAATCAAATCTTGCTGCACATTCACCAATAGCAAAAATATTTTTGTCGGACGTTCTGTGATATTCATCTACAAGTATTCCCCGGTCACCATCATATACCAATCCAAATTTTGCCGCCAGTTCTGTGTTTGGTCGTTCACCACAGCAGATTATCAATAAATCACAATCCAGTTCTTCCCCGTCTCTTAATCTCACCGCCGATATTCTGCCATCACCTATTATTTTTTTTACTTTTGATTTGAAAATTATCTGACCGCCCTGCTGTTCAATAATACTTTTTGCTTCTTCACTTACCTCACGGTCCAGGGAAGATGGCAGAAGTCTGTTAGTTCTAACAACCAATGTAACATTTTTTCCTTCACGCAATAATTCATCTGTTAAAACAACCCCGATGTATCCTCCGCCAAAGATGACAACGTTATCGGCTTTAGCTGCTTTTTTCTTAATCGATAACAAATAATCCGGATCCTTATCGATAAAATAAACACCTGCTTTATCAACATCTTCAATGTGTGGTTTTAATGCTTCTGATCCTGTAGCAATTACCAGTTTTTCAAAAACAATTTCATCGCCGCTTCGTAGTCTTATCAAATTATCGATCCTGGTGTTTATATCATCTTTTAAAATGGTGATGTTATTCTCACCATTTTTTAAGGATCCGGAATTAAATAATCGGTTAACGAATTCATTTGCCTGGTTATTCATTATGAGCGCAACTTTTTTATCTGGATACTGCTTTTTAGCAGTTAAAGCACAAACAAGCGCAGTCTCATTGCTGCCTATTATAACAATATGGAATAGATTCATCACGTACTCCGGTATGAATAGATATTGAATTCGGGAAAACTATTTGGATTGGATTTGAGAGTGGAAACAAAGTGAAGCTTAATTTAATGCATTACTGCAATTGTCCTCCAGGTTAATATATAAAAGCTCAAACCCAATCAGTAAAACTCAAACATTAATAAATTGTATTCCAAAAATTTTATCCGTAATTATTTATAGATATTATCATAAGAGTTCCGGCATAATTTAATAATTTTCTTTAGAAAGTCAATCCCATTCGACAAACTATCCGTTGTTAATTAACAATGATTTATAGTTTTACACTCCGGTTTTGAAAAACACTAAATTTTTCTCAGCTGTAAGTTGACTTTTATTTTTTTCGCCAATATGTTTCTAAACGTAAACGTATAGTTTATTTATTCATACACGTTAAGGTATAATTATGACAAGTGTATTTCTGCAGCAGGAACTTCTAACAGAGCTAAAAATTTCTGCGCCTGAGCTTTTAGAGTGGGAATCATCAAAACTTATTAAACCTTCCGGTTACACTGAAGATAAGATTCCTTTTTATAGCGGTGAAACATTGGACCAGTGCAGGCAGATTCAAAAACTAACCGAACTTGGGTATGTGACGAATGATATTTTAAAGATTATAAAGAAGGTAGGTTTACCTAAAGATTCAGACAGAAAGACAAATAAAAAAAATAACGAAAAGTATATTACTGTCGGTGAACTTGCAGAAAAAATAGGTGTAAGCACCCGCACCATTAAGCATTGGGAAGATAAGGGCATTATAGATTCTGATATGCGGAGTGAAGGAGGCTTCAGGCTTTATTCCGAAATTTACGTATATCTCTGCAGTCTGATTCTGGATCTACAGAATTTTGGATACTCACTGGATGAAATAAAGGTTGTATCAGATCATTTCCGCGAATATTGGTCTATTACTAACAACTTGGAAGCTTTACCGAAAGAATCCGTTTCAAGTAAAATTGAGGAAATGCAGAAGGATATTGAAAAATTAATGAATAAAATAGCTTTATTAAAAACCGGGATTGAACGCTGGGAGGAGCTGCTTAAGAAAAAAAAGAAGGAAATTTCAACACTTAAAACCAAAAACAGTAAAAGAGATTAATTTGAATTATCATCAGGCTTACGTCTTATTAAGAAATATTTTTAATCAGGCAGATAGTTTAATTCCAATTCCTGAACACGATTTATCTATTGTTAACCTTAACTTTACTTCCGAGGCAGTTATTCATGACGAAGATTTTAATTTACTAAAACCCGCAAAGAAATTGTTTAATGCCCTGTTAAAATATTATCTGCGCGAAAATGCTTATTCCGAGGAATACTTATTTAAAAGTCTTGACGACTCCGATGAGAATATTATTGAAAATCTGAATTTCAAATATTCAATATTCAGAAAACATTCAAACGAAAAATCAAAATCTGTTATCTTTCTGTTTCATGGATTAAATGAAAGAAGCTGGCACAAATATCTTCCCTGGGCTTATGAACTTGCACATCGGACAGGCAAAGCAATTATTCTTTTCCCGTTAGCATTCCATATGAACAGAGCACCGGATTTCTGGAGTGATCCCAGGCTTATGAAGGAGGTATCAAGAGAAAGAATTAATCTTTTTCCCGATGTGTCGGCCTCTTCATTTGCAAACTCCGCCTTAAGCACGCGCCTCCAGTTTTCCCCGGGAAGATTCCTTATATCAGGTATCCAAACATTTAATGATATATTGGCCTTAATGAAAATTATCAAAAATGATAATCACCCATACATTTCTAAGGACGCAGAAATAGATATTTTCGGATATTCAATCGGAGCATTTTTATCAGAAATTTTAGCGATGAGCAACCCCAATAATTATTTCAGCAACTCAAGAATGTTCCTGTTTTGCGGCGGACCAACACTGGACCAGATGCAGCCCGTATCCAAAGCGATTATTGATAGCGAGGCTGCTCTTACTCTTAAAAATTATTTTGTTGATAATTATGAAAAAGAGTTCTTACGCGATGATGTTATGACGGAGATACTTAATAGTTATGGTGAGGAAGGTAATAATTTTAAAAGCATGCTTCAGTTAAAAAGAATGGAATCTTTCAGAGGTTCTAAACTTCAGAAATTTAAAGACAGGTTACTTGCTGTCCCTCTAATAAAAGATTCGGTAATGAGTCCCAATGGTTTATTAAACACCTTTGGTAAACACTCAAATGAATTTGTAAGGATTGAAGATTTTCCTTATGAATATCCTCATGAAAATCCTTTCCCTTTGAATGAAAAGTTAAAAGATGCCGTCAACTATAGTTTTAACCGAACTTTTAAACTTGCCTGCAGTTTTTTAAGCTAAATAATTTCTGCAGGTATTTAATAATTTCTTTTAATTATCAAACTGACCAAGCAAATCTTTTACAGCATCCTTATGGATCATGAAATCCATAATTTTTAGTTTAACATAATCTTCATGGTAGAAGTAATATCCAATATCACCGGTATTTCGTGAACCTGCACCGGAATCTTTAATTAAAAACCAGGTAATACCGTCCGTCTCTTTATATCCAACAAGATGAATTCCATGATCATCCGTTGTTGTTTTATTGCTGAAGCGAAACTGACGTGCATCCTCATTTATATATTCAGATGGAATATCGAATGTTGGAACAACTGCACATTTTACCCAGCTATCGTAACCTGATTCGCTTACATCCCCGCCAATGGACATTGTATAGCCGTTCTTAATTGCTGATTTAATTGTACTCATATAATCATCAAGCGGAACATTGTAATAGACATCACTAAACCACCAGTTATCCGGTACTTCGTATACTACCTGCCTCCAATATGGCTGCTGTTTTATAGACAGTATGTCAACATAATCATCAAGCTTCAGTTTGAGATAATCGTTTAGATATTCCTTCGGAGTAAATTTTTTATCATCAACATTAAAAACTGTTGGAGGTACACCAAGGTAATGATTCATAATTGCTTTAATAGTTTTTACTGCTTCGTCTTCATTCCATGCATTTGTGTTTTTTATATTTTTTAAATAGGCATTCATCTCTTTAAACATTGTGCTGTGGTTGTGGTGCTTTTGACCCGGAAGCATTCCGGTATAAGCTTCCACTGGAACAATTCCGTATTCTTCCCATATCCTTGGAACTGCATTTGCTTCCGAACCCTCACCAAATTCAGAGTTTCCTCTTTCTCGGATAAATCTTTTGGTTTTTTCTACATATTCCCAATACGCGGAATACATTTCGGATAGTTTTACTTTCTTTCCGTGAAGCCTGAATATTTCAGATTCAAAAAAAGATGTTGTGGAATATGACCAGCAGGTTCCTGTATTGCCTTGTGAAACTGCTTCGTTATGCCATTGATATGTAAATTCATTAATGGATTTCGGAATATCCATTCCTGTAAAATCCATCTTAAAATATTTTCGTTCTTTCTTCGGTTTTTCCTCAAACTCTTTGATGCCTTTTAATATCTCGTCATAAAAACCTGCTTTCGGTTCAACGAAAATTCCTTTATTATTTTCCTGAGTAAAAGATGTTGAAAAGTTAAAAGAAAAAATAAATAGTATGAGAAGGTTGATCGTATGTTTCATAACTCCATCCGAAATGTTAAGTGGAATAAAAATAGCTTTTAAAAATTAGCAAGAATTTTAATGTAATCAGAATACTTTTAATATCGTCATTAATATTTATGCGCCTGATTTAAATAAAAAATTCCCGGCTGGACTGAAGGAGGCAGGAAACAGTCTCAACCGGGACGAATAAAGCGACGCAGAACAGCAGGTATCAGTACGACATGTCGCTTATTTCTATAATCTCTGCTTTTTTATCGTATTTTTTCAGGTACTGAACAAACTCTGTGTTAACAAACTGCTGGTTCACTTTTTCATACGCCTTGATATATCTCTCAATCTGTTTGTGCGTTAGAGTGCTTTTCATATAGTTTTTCTTTTCATTATCATCAAACATCATTCTGTAATAGTAAAGCTTTGAAGTTTTTGGTTTTGCTTTAACAGTAAGGGCTTTTTTTGTTGTTTTTTTTACCGGCATTTTTAATCTCCAAACACTTTATAATTATATTAAAACTTTCCGTTCTTCTTAATTATTTCGCGGGCAATAATACCTTTTTGTATTTCATTAGTGCCTTCAAAAATTCTATTAATTCTGGAATCTCTGTAAAATCTTTCTATTGATAATTCCTGCGAGTAACCCATACCTCCATGAATCTGAACTGCAAAATCAACAACTCTGTCTAAAGCTTCGGAACAGTATAGTTTTACCATTGCAGATTGTCTTGAAATATCCTTGCGAAGATCATAATCGATAGCGGTGCGGTATACAATAGATTCCATATTGTAAATCATAACTGCCATATCTGCAAGCATAAATTGTATTGCCTGAAATTGTGCTATCGGATGATCGAACTGAACTCTTTCTTTAGCATATTTAGTTGAAAGCTCCAGCATTTCTTTTGAAACTCCAAGACAAGCAGCTCCAAGTCCCAGTCTCCCTGCATCAAGTGTTTTCATAGCTAACAGAAATCCCCTGCCATCAGTTCCCAATAAATTTTCTTTTGGTATACGGACATTTTCAAGACTTAAGGCATTTGTAACACTTCCGCGTATGCCCATTTTCTTTTCAGCAGGACCTGCTTTAAAACCGGGAGTATTTGTTTCAACGATAAAGGCACTAATTCCTTTTTCAGTTCTTGCAAATAATGAAACAATGTCAGCAATTCCACCGTTTGTTATCCACAGCTTTTCACCGTTAATCACCCATTCATCACCATCAATATCCGCTTTTGTTTTAAGATGAAAAGAATCTGATCCGGCTTGGGCTTCTGTTAATCCGAATGCCGCAATTTTTTCACCCTGGGCAAGAGGAACCAGAAATTTTTTCTTTTGCTCTTCAGTACCGCCAAGATAAATTGTGTTTGCTCCTATTGACTGATGAGCTCCTATAAATGTAGCAGTTGACATGCATCCGCGCCCGATTTCTTCCTGCATAAGGCAGTAACCAACTTCGCCAAATCCGCTGCCGCCATATTCTTCAGGAAAAGAGATTCCAAGTAAACCAATCTCAGCCATCTTTTTAATGAGTTCATCGGGAATTTTTCCATCCTGGTCAATCTTTGAGGCTATTGGTTTGATTTCATTGTTTGTGAAATCTTTAACCATATCACGCAGCATATTTTGTTCTTCCGTAAATTTGAACTCGAACATGGGAAGTTGTGCCTTTCTTTTTCTGCCCGCTTCTTTCAAATTATATTCCACAATTATTAACACACAAAATTCCCATAAATAGTTTGAAAACAAGCTATTATAAGATTTTTCTTATCAGATTGAAGAAGATAACCGTGTCAGATTTCTTAGATGTGAGAAGTGTAAAATAAAAGGGATTATAGGTGTAGCGCACTTTTGATGAAATAGCAGTACCTGTCAATCTGCTTTTAGAAGCAGTCCTTTTAAATATAATCCTTCCGGAAAATTTAAACTTACAGGATGATCCCAGGATTGTGTTGCCTGTTTTATAATGCATACCTCCCTGCCTGAATCAACTGCGGCGTCAGAAACTATTTTATGAAACAGTTCTGTTGTTATATGTCCGGAACATGAAAATGTAAATAGCATTCCACCCGGCTTTAATAATTTTATTGCGAGGAGATTAATATCTTTATAACCCCGACTTGCTTTTTGAACCTGGCTAATTGATTCTGCAAATTTCGGCGGATCAAGAATGATGACATCGAACGATTTCCCTTCATCACGGAATTTTCTTAAGACTTTAAATACGTCTTCATTTATATTTTTTGTTTTAGTGAGGTCAAGGTTATTTAACAGAATATTTCTCTCTAATAATTGTAATGAAGATGAAGAGGTATCAATGTTTGTTACTTCCTTTGCATTATTTTTTAATGCATAAACTGTAAAAGCGCCTGAATATGAAAAGCAATTCAGCACAGTTTTAGCATCAACAAATGAGGTTAGCAATAACCGGTTATCTTTCTGGTCAAGGTAGAAGCCGGTTTTATGACCTGTTTTTATATCAACAAAAAACTTTAAATCGTTTTCAATAATTTCAATATGGTCAGGAACATCTGATCCGTAAAGCAACCCTGTTAACGGAGCAAGTCCTTCTTTAATTCTTACATCGGAATCAGACCGGTTATATATGGATTTGGGTTTCAGAACTTCTGCAAGAAGTTTTACAATTTCATTTTTCCAATATTCTGCTCCGGCAGAAAGAAACTGGCAGGAAAGATAATCTCCGTATCGATCAACTATAATTCCCGGCAATCCATCATTTTCAGCATTAATAATTCTGTAAGCATTTGAATTACTTTTATTTAATTGCTGTCTTAGTTCGAATGCTGCATCAATTTTATTTCTGAAGAATATTGAGTTGATCTCTTCCTGCGGATCAAATGTCCACATCCTAACCCTGATCTGTGAGTCTGGCGAGTATGCGCCTTTCCCTACTACCTGACCGGAAGAAGTAACAACATTTACAGTTTCACCTTTGCTGATGCTGCTGTCTGTTGTGTCAATTGCGCCCGAAAAAATCCAGGGATGTTTTCGCTTTACAGATTTGTCACGGTCTCTTTTAAGATAAACGCCGGGTACTTTTTTAGAATTCATTTTTTCTCTGTTCTAAGTTTGATCTTCAAAGTTATTTAAACAAAAAAATGACTTTATCTTCAGCTAAGTTACTGATAGATAAAGTCATTATTAAAAAAGTAACCGGGTTTTCTTTACTGATTCTTAAAAGCTATACTTATTGCTGAGGATACCAGCTAAAGAAAAATCTTACACCAAGATGCGCTGACAATAAATCCGTTTTGGATTTACTTACATCATAAACTAGTCTTCCGTTTTCAATAGTAATAGATCCTTTCTTCAGGTACTCTGCTTCAGACCCAAGCAAATATCTTACTTTAAAATCAATAAAAAAGGCGTCATTATTAATATTCGGATCGCCTGAAACAAGATAGGTCAATCCACCGCCGACGCCATAACTCCATGCCCAGTCGTCAAAATTTACATCCTGGGCAATTGGCTCATCATTGTATCGGCTTTTTACAGAAGACTCAGTAAAAAAATATGAGCCGCCGAATAATCCCTCTGCATATGGTCTGAATCTTCCATAGGCTGGTGAAATTAAAAACACAAGATGAAAGTTGGTAAGATTATTACTTCTTTCAACATCTACACGAACATCGGGAATATTCGGGCTCCAGGCTTCTGTTCTTGATTCGGTTCCATAAACATAGAAAGCAAAATTCAAACCGAGACCAACCGGCATTTTAGGTTTCGGTGTTAAAAAGAAAAACTCTCCGTTAAGTCCAACACCGGTTTGTTTAACATTTTCCTGGAATTCTCCCATAGGAAAAGCTAAGCTAAAATACAGTCCACCCGACTGTGCAGTTGTAATTGAACTTACGCCAGTTATTAATATTACTATAAAGAATAAATAAATTATTTTACTTTTCATTTTGTTTCCTGAATAATTGATAGATAGCTGATTTAAAAAATTTAGCTTGTAAATTTAACCAGATATGGAAGACAAATATTAAAAACGATGATGTGTGGTTATAATTTGATATAAACGCGGTATTCCCAAGGTTGTAATTTAATTGATTTCGCCATGGCAATCACTTCGGCAAATTTTTGGGTAAAAAATTCTCTGTAATCGCCATCAGCTAAATTGTTTTTAAGTTCTGTTTCTACTGGTTGATCTGAAAGATTAAACACCATGAACAATGTGTTGTCCCCGATGCTTCTTAGAAAAGTGAATACTTCACCCGGAGTTGTGTTCGGAACGATTTGAAAATCTCCGCCTTTAATGCCACTCCAAAGTGCCGGGTTATCTTTTCTTAATTTGTTTAAAGATTTATAAAGTTCTTCAAATGAATGAATGTTCCATTCAATTGGATCTTTTTCAAAAAATTCCAGCCGCTTATTGTTGCCCGTTTCCTGTCCGGAATAAATTAAAGGCATACCCGGAATAGTATAAGTGAGGGCTGCAAAAGTCTCTGCCGCATTTCCTAATCGCTCGAACACGGTACCATTCCATGTGTTTTCATCATGGTTATCGGTAAATTGCATTCTGAATGCATAGCCAGGATACCTTGACCTGTCCTGTTCGATATGATTAATTAAATCAGAAACAGTATTAGTACCTCCGTAAATGTTATTCATAATTTTATGCATCTGCCAGTCATATGTCATGTCAAATGCATTTTCGTGTAACTCCGGTGTATCCCATTCCGCCAGCATAAACACATCTTTAATTTTATCGAGTTGGGGTCTTACAAAATTCCAGAATTCAACCGGAACCATTCCGGCAAAATCACATCGGAATCCGTCAAGATCATATTCTTCAACCCAGAACTTTAAAGCACCCGCCATTTCAGTCCATAATTCTTTATTATCAAAATTTAAATCGATTACATCAGACCAGTCTTCAACAGGTGGAACAAAATTTCCTTTCTCATCACGTGTATAAAATTCGGGAAACTCTTCAACCCAGGTATTATCCCAAGATGTATGGTTTGCCACCCAATCAATAATTACATACATATTAAGTGAATGAATTTTATTTATCAGACTTTTAAAATCATCCGGAGTACCGAACTCAGGATTTATTCCCTTATAGTCCTTTACAGAATAATAACTGCCAAGTGTTCCTTTCCTGTTAAGTTCACCAATCGGGTGAACAGGCATTAGCCAAAGTATATCTACTCCAAGCTCGTGTAATCTTGGCAAATGTTCCTCAAATGCTTTAAACGTTCCTTCTATTGTGAATTGTCTGATATTTACTTCATAAATAGTTGCGTCATATGCCCATTTTGGTATATTCGTTTGACAAACGATTTGTGAATTAAAAGCTAAAAATATTATGAAGAAATAAAATGTGTTCCTGTTTTTCATATTTGTCTTAAGTGTTTTTAATGTTCAGCCAAATATAGCTACACAGCAATAAAAAAGGGATCGGCAACGATCCCTTTAAATACAAAAAAGATAATAAGAACTATAGCTTGAAAATTTTTGAATTATCCGGTTGCTCCTGTTCTTCTGACTCGGAAATATTTTCCATCTCTATTTTATGATCGGTAATTCCTTTATTTCCTTTTGAAAGTGACTGCTCAATTTTCAGCTTTTCTCTTATTTTCTGATAACGCTGCAGCAACCGCTGATTTTTAGCTATTTCTTCATTAAGTTTTTTCTTCATAGAGGCAAGCTTAATAATTTGTCCGCGATGTTCCTCGTGCTCAACTTTTATTGAACTAATGGATGTTTGAAGTTCAACAAGCTCATTCATTGAATCTGAAACTTTCTGATTGATTTCTTCAAGACGGTTTTCGTTTTCTTTAATTTCCTTATCAATTTTATGTCTTCTGTCGCGTGTATCAACAAACTTACTGTTCATTGTGCCAAGCATTTCTTCGAGTCCCTGTTCGATAAGAACTTTTCTCTTAAGAATAAAATCGGATTCAGTTTTAAGATCCTTATTAAGATTTTTCTTTTCAATAGCCTGTGAATCAAGTTTAAGCAAGTCGTTTTTAAGCTGTTCTTTTTTCTCATCAATTACACGTAGTAATTCTTCGAATGCGTCCACTTCAGCCTGGCGCATGCTAAGTATTCTTTCGCTTTCTTCAAGTCCTGCAATCTTTTCAAAAAGCAGTTGATCTTTTTCTTCAAGCTCCAGATCTTTTTTCTTAATTATCTGATCGAGAACAGATCTTTTTTTATTAATCTCGTTCATTTCGTTATTGAACTTCTGGAACATCTTTGTAAACCTGTTTTCAAGTTCAAAATTTGTACGTTCAATTTCTTCTTTCCGTTTTTCCAGAAGTGGAACAAGTTCCCTTATTTGTTGTGTTTCTTGTTGAAGCATCTCAAAATTTTCCTGTTCAAGTATAACCTTATTATGAAGCTCTGACTTTAACTCTTCTAAATGTGCTGTTTCGGCTTGTACAGATTGATGCTTTTTCTCAAGTTCAGAAACTTCTGATGAAAGCCTGGATAATTTCTTCGTTTTAATATTAAGATTTTCCTCAACGGCAATAAGCTCTTTTTGTCTAATTTCAATCTGCTCATAAACTTTTTGATGACGCATGTTTGCATCGTTAATTTCTTTTAACTTAACAGCAAGCTGATTTTCAAGTTCTTCAGATTCCTCCTCAATTGATCTCAGGTTTCTTTCTGCTTCCGAGAGAGTATCAATTTTTGTTTTTGCTTCGCTGGCAAGAGAATCAATGCGATCACGTGCACTATTTTCAGCTTCACTTAATTGCAATAATTCAGATCTTAACTCTTCGGCAGATTTTTGATTTTCTATCACTTCCGATTTCAGTATTTCTAACTTTTGCGTGGAAAGGTGTTCTTCCTCTTTAAGACTGAAAAGCTTCTTTGTGAGTTCTGTTATCTCAGATTTTGCATTTTCATATTCATCAATCCGGTTTTTTAAGCCGGCTTCAGTATTCCGCAATTCGGCTATCGTGGTTCTGATTTTTTCAGTTTCGCCGTTGCCTGTTTCAACTTCAGTTTTAAGCTCAATAAGTTTATCACGGTACTGCTGTTCTTCTGCTTCAAGTTTGGACTTAACTTCATTCAGTTTTTTAATTTCATCCTGAACATTTGACAATTCCTCAATCTTCAGGTTTATTTTTTCTTCTGCATCTTTTAACGAAATAATTCTCAGGTTTATTTCTTCTGCCTGCTGCGTCTTTAATTCTACTTCTTTAATAAGTTGATCAAGTATTTTCTTCTGTTCATTCAGTTTGCCGGATAGTTCTGCATCTTTTCCGGTATCTTCAATAAGTTCTTTTTCTGTATTATGAAGATTATTTATACGTAGGGTTAATTCTTTCTCTTCGTTTCTTAGTTTTTCAAGATTTCTGCTTGCTATTTCCGCATCTGTTTTATGCTGTGAAATCAGATTTCTGAACTCCGATAACGCTTTTATCAAAGATTCTTCTTCGGCATGCAAATCCTTCTGCTGTTTTTCCGCCTGGTTAATTTTAATCTGCAGATTATTGTAGTCTTCAAGCTTTGCTTTAAATCCCGACTCAGAACTATATAATGTATTATATTCTTCTTCTAAAGCTGCGAGTTCGGATTTCTTTTCAGAAATTTCTTCGCTTAATAAATTGATATTGTCGTTTAGTTTAGTTTCGTTTGCCTTTAAATCGTATAATCGTTTTGATAATGTATTTATATCCAGTTTAATCTGTTCATAATCGCTGACCCGGTTGTTCAAAGATTTTTCTATTTCGCGGAGTTCATCAACTGCTATTTTAACCGCTTCCGCATCCCGGGTATTATTAGTAACCTCCTGTTTAAGGTGTTCAATTCTGTTTCTATACTGTTTTTCTTCCGATTTTAATTCATTCCTGGTTTTCTCCAGTTTTTCAATTTCAATTTTCAGATTGTTTATCTGCCCGGCTTTCTGAAGGACAGTTTCTTCTTCTTTTTGTATGCTGGCAAGTTTATCCGATATTACTTCAAACTCTCTGGTTTTAAAAGCTATCTCTTTTTCAAGCTCTTCAATTTTATTCTGTTGCTCTGCCCGGGACCGGTTAATTTCTTCCTTTTCATTGAGAACACTAACCAATTCTTTTTCAGATTTTCTCAGTTCTTCAATTTTCTTTTTTAAACTGCCTTCTTCAATCTTTAATTGTTCGAGGGTTTTAACAATACTTTCTGTCTCAGAATTTTTTAATGATAGCCTTGTGTTCAATTCTTTTAAACTAACAGTCAGAGATTCTTCTTCAGCTTTTAATTCTTGGTAGCGCTGTACCGATTCAGCTGCTTTTTTATGTGTGTCTTCAAATTCTTCGATACGGTTTTTTGCTTCACGCTCTGATTCGGTCAGTTTATTAACCAGATTTTGAAGATTTTCTGACTCCGATTTTTTTTCTTCAATTTCTGAATTTAATATTTGAATGATTTCACGAAGTTTTTGTTCTTCCTCTTTCAAATCCGAATGCTGCCGGTTAAGATCTGCCGCCAGTTCGTTTTCCGATTTAAGTTTATCTTCTATTTTATTTTTGATCTCAATTTCAGAATCGCTTAATTCTGTTATCTTCCTCTGAATATTTTCAATCTCGTAATTTTTGCTGTCCGTTTCTTTCTGCAGCCAGGACAACTTTGTTCTTGCATTCTTTTCTTCTTCTTTAAGTTCGATTAATTTTATACTCAGCTCTTCCAAATCTTCCTGCTTAGTATTAATCTTCTCAATTAACGCTTTCTGCTCGGCAATAAGAATATTGGATTTTTCTTCGACTCTTCTAAGTTCATCAATTGCTCTGATTAATCTTACTTTTTCAATGTTGTCAGCTTCAGCTTTTTTATCATCAACAAGTCTTTCCAGCCGCTCTTCCTGCTGCGTCAGTTCGTCAATTTTATCTTTTATCTCCCGGTGCTTTTCTTCCAGGTTATTAAGTTCGTTTTCCAGATTTTTTATTTCAGCCAGCAGATTGTTTTTCTTTTCCATCTCTGCTGCCAACTCTTCTTCAGTTTGATGTACAATAAGATTTATTTCCTGTTCACTAACAATCTTTTTTTCTTTAATGGCTTTTTCAATCGATTTGATTTGTTCGGAATAATTCAAAAGATTATTCTGTTCTTCATGTTTCAGCTCTCTTAGCTGGGAAATTTCGTTATGAAGTTTATCCAGAATATCTTTTTTGGTTAATTCTTCTTCTTTAAGGAAATTTATTTCGGAGGAAAGTGTAAGTTTTTGTTCATTTAATTCCGACACTTCAGATCTCATCCTTCGCAATACATCGTTAAGGTGTTTTATAGAATCCTCCCTGTCTGTAATAAAGTGGATCCTGTTGCGAAGATCTTCGTTTTCTATTTCTAATTCACGTAAGCGCTTGGAACTTAAAATTCCCATTGCTTCCTCTTATTGGTTTGATCAGTTGTTCTGTTGATGATTAGTATTTATAAAAATAATACCGGTCGAAGTTAATTATTCGGGTGCTAATATTCAATTTATGGATCGGGCGGCAGAAACCCGTTTTACATTTTATCAAGCTTTTTAATAATAGCCTTACAGAATTCCGGAAGATCATCCGGGTTTCTGCTGGATATCATATTACGATCTTCTACCACTGCCTCATTAAACCATTCCGCACCGGCATTTATCAGGTCATCCTTTATTCCGGGCGTGGATGTACACTTAAATCCCTTCACTATTCCGGCTGAAATCGGTATCCAGCCAGCGTGACAAATATGTGCAACTAATTTTCCACTATTGAAAATATCTTTGGTCAGACTCAATACTTTTTTATCACGTCTGAGTTTATCTGGTGCAAAACCGCCGGGAATAACGAGTGCATCAAAATTTTTTGCCTCAATATCATCAAATGATGTATCGGATTTACAGGGATATCCGTGTTTACCTGTATAAACTTGTTTTTTATAAAAACCAGCAACAACTACTTCGGCACCTTCTTCAGTTAAACGGAGTTTAGGATACCATAATTCCAGGTCTTCATAAATATCATCTACGAACATTAAAATTCTTTTGCCTTTTAATTTACCCATTATATCTTTCCTTCCTTGTATTGCTGTCTGAACCTGATTTTCTGAAGCTGTCTTTCAATTATTAAATCTGTTAATTGTTCGGGAATATCATTTCTGTGTTTACCACCAAACAGTTCAGAAAGTTTTATTTCACTTATATCTATTCTGTATAAAGTATTAACCAGAAGTTCATAATTGTGTTCATACATCTCTCTTACTTTTGTAATAAGATATTGTCTGAATTCCTCAAGTTTTTCAAATTCATTATCCGGAATAAGAGTTTTAAAACTGCTGTCAACAAAATCTTTTGTTACAATTTTCTGCAGTGATTTTATTTCGTTATTCATGTTGTTTCTATGTTTATGTAAAAAGTATTTGTTTTACATTGCGTCTTAAATATTTTAAAAATGCAAACGCTGAATAAGTGAAAAATACCGCTGCAAAAATATCAATTGTGTAATGTACATGCTGCAGTAGTACCGATAATGCAACCATTGCCGTACATACAAGAAAAATGTGTTTGGCCTGCTTATTTTCGGATACAAGATATAAAACAAACAATGTTGCGGTATGACCTGAGAAAAACAGGTCTTTTGTTAGTGCGCGCCCCGTACCAAAATATTCAACAACCGGATCACTTAAGAGAATCATATTTTCCGGCGGTTCAAGCGGCAGCAGGTACATAGCTGTCATTCTAATAATAACCATAATCGTATAAAGCTGAAAGGCAAAGATCAGTTGTAGCGGTTTTTTTATTAAGGAATATACTGCAAACAGGAGTGAAAAATAGATTAGCCCAAACGTTAACCATGTGAGATCGACAGGATTAAAAAGTTCTAATACCGGATCAGGCAGCACAATGCCTGGACGTGCTTCAATAAAGTTTAGGAAGTTTGCAAGAGATACTAAAGATATAATAAGAAATAGAACTGTTACGGTTAACTCAACCCTGTTCCGGTTTGTTTTTATGTATTCATTCCAGGTCATATACACCTGATTTGGTAATTAAAATTTTATGTGTCCAGCAAAATAAGGCAGCATCTGACGCCATGTCGGCCAGTCGTGAGTAATATCATAACCCCACAAATCCAGCCAGTGTTTTACACCTCTTGCGTTAAGAATGTCTGACAGTATCCGTGAAGCATTAGGATCTTCGTAAGCACCTTGTCCCGATGCAATTATAATACTTCTTTTTCTCATCTGGCTTAACATAAACTCGTCATTCCAGTGAGGCAAATAGTCTACCGGGGAATTAAAATATACATTCTGGTCATAGTAGCCTTTTGAATAATGTTTAAGATCATAACTGCCGCTCATTGCAATCGTACCTGAAAAAATATCCGGTCTTCTGAAAAAATTGTTTGCGGCATGAAGAGCGCCCAAAGATGCACCCGTTGTTACAACTGGTACCAATCCTTTACAATGATTATGAATAAAAGGAACAACTTCTTCCACAACATAACGGTTATACTGCTGGTGCCGGATAGCTTTATGGGCAGGGCTCATATTATTATTCAACCAGCTTTCATTGTTAATACTGTTGATTGAGAATGCTTTTAATTTTCCTTCAGCTAAATATCCCGATAATGTATCAATAAGTTGAAATCGTTCATATTCCAGGTAATCTGCGGCAGCGGTTGGGAACATTAATAGTGCATAGCCATAGTGACCGTAAACTGCAATTTCCATTTCTTTGTTCAGGTTGGGACTGTACCAGCGGTGAATCTCTCTGCTCATATAACTCCGTTATTGATTAAAATGAATTGTGCGAATGTATATAAACGTAACCTTTATTTAAATAAGACTTAATATTTATTGCGTGGAAATATATACAAATGAATTCTTACCGTAATAATCTTTGACTTAGAATATCCTGAACATTTCTTCTGCCGTCAATAACCAAATGAACATAAACTTCTTTTTTATCTATTTCATAAATAATTCTATATGACTTATAATGTAACTTGAGATAATTTTTTATTCCGGTGGGTATTAACTCAGGAGGAATATGCCCTCGCTCAGGATATTCTTCCAATTTGTAACAGGTTTCTTCTAAAGCATCAAGTAGTTTATTAGCTGCCTGAACTCCATCATTAATGGCAACAAAAAGGTATAATTCTTTCAAATCGGTTTTTGCGCCGGGATCAATGATGACTGTATATTTCATGAAGTTCTATTAAGTTTCAATTCACTGCGTATATCTGTGAATGTATGTTTTATACTTTTTGCTTTTTTACTTTTAATGCGGGTCATAGCCAGTAATTTAAGCATCGCCATTGTTTCCTGGGTCTGTTCGTACACCTTTATATCCTGAACAATTACTTTAGCCTCACCATTCTGGGTTATAACGAAAGTTTTTTGTTCTTTATTGATTTCTTCAATCAAATCAGCAGCATTTGCTTTCAGATAACTGATTGATTTTACGGATTCACTCAATTTCATAATGCGGTCCTTTTTTAGACTTAATATAGTCCATCCTCAATTAACATTCAATTTAATTATATAAATCTCACAACTCCTTCACCAGCCCGGCATACTTTCTTTCAATCTTAAAATCGAAGCGATAGAAGTACTCCGGACGGAAAAATCCGGTTGTTACAAATTTTACTTTTTCACCTTTTAACCTGCTGAACAATTCATTCATAAGTCCTTCGCTGATTCCTTTTCTGCGGTACCTGTTTGCCACTGCAATTTTTTCCATATGCACTGTTTCTTCATCACTCCGGTAATAAAACAGTCCGCCGATAATGAATCCTCTTTCAGAAACGGCAACAAGATATTGATGTTCGGGTCTGAAGTTAACATTAAGATTAGCCTCAAGAAATAACTGGTGCAGCCTGGATATTTCTTTAGGATTTATCGGATGACGGATAAGATATGATGCACCGTCATTATCCTGAAGCTGCACTACAAGATTAGGCTGACCGGCAGCTTCGCCTTTTATTTTCAGTAATGCCGCAGTGTCGCTTGGTTTAAGATGCGGATAGCCAAGTCTAGTTATAAAAAATTCTTCCTTCTCTGTTAATTCAAATTCAAAGTGAAGTCCGGATATAAGTTTCAATGCTTCTTCACGCGATATTTCCAAGTTCCTCTGCTTCTTAACTATATCTCTCAATACAATTTTGAATCTTTCTTCTGAATCGAAAAAGACTGTTTCAAGAAAGAACCTTGTCCTGGTTGCAGGGTACTCGTTCTCAAGATCGAAAAGTCGGTAAGTTTCATATAGCTCGTATAACATTTGTGCTTGTGCAGAAAGTGATGCATCGGTATTCAGTATGAACCACCTGTGAAACCGCTTTACCGCAAAATATAATTGCTTCGGCAGGAACCCGTGTACTTTAATAGTTTCAAGAAAAGTATCTATCCTGAAAATAAAATGATCTTTAATATCAAGGTCGGATTTTATTAATTCATCTTTAAGCTTATTAATCATTGCCACACCGTTTTTATATCCTTCAACCTCAATAAGTGCAGAAAATATTGAATTGGATATAGATGCTTTTTTAATGAACGGGAATTTTTCTTCTGTTTTTATGACAAAGCTGTTATAAAAATTCATAAAGAATGATAGCAGTGACTCCGACGTCTGCCTGTTGTTGAATGAAGTTACGATGCAGCCTGTCTGATAATCGTGCGGAGATACTTTAATGTTTTCCGGTGATGGATCAACAAGTTCCACTTTATATTCTGCAAGCTTCCAGAATCTTATATATGCTGATGCGGCGTTCCAGCCGAAGAATTTCCACAGGTTACTTAGTTTATTAAAAGCAGCCTCGTCATTCTTGCGGGATTCCCGTTGAATAAACCTTGCTACGGATTCCCCGGCGCTGAATTCCTCCGTCCACAGATTATATTCATCCCAGTGACCACCGAACCTTGGAGCAAGACGTTCACCCTTATATTCGGTACCTGCAATTATTATCCATTTAATTTCTTCTTCAACATGTTCGGCGGGTGATTTTGAGTAACTATGCAATGTTATATCATACGCACCCTGAAACCTGGTTTGTATACTTACCCGGTAAACAGTTTTGTTATCATATTCATGTAGCTTGCTTACCCAGACACCAGCAGGAAGAATATTGTTCAATGTTACAAGAACTCCGCCGGAAAACAAGAACACCGCTTCCCTGATAACCGGCTTTTCGACCAGTGATTTTTTAAGTTGTGCAATTTCATTCTCGGATAATTCCTGGTCGAAGACGAGTACATCTTCCCACCTGTATTCTTCACCTGTTTCCGGATCAATTGCAACATTCATGTTCATGCCGAGCCATTTTCTTAATCCAACTCTCAGATCAAACCTGGCATTGCCTGCTAATGTTCTTAACTCAACAGTGTTTCCATACAATTCATAACGCAGAAGCAGTCTTCTTATATATTTATAACTTAACGGATGATTAACTCCGAAGCTGATAAGTAATTTAATTAAAGAAGGTACGGGAGTTTTTTCCAATCCTGTTCTGCCGCTGAATTTAGCTATGTAATCCTGCAGAACATTTTCAATCTCTAAAAGATTTTCTTCACCACGACTGATATTATCAACATATGAAATTGTTTCTTCATCAAGCAGATCATAGTTCTGATCCAGGTAAATAGTTAAAAGCTTTTTAAGTTTATCTTTCCTTAGTTTCTGAACCGCTGCACGGAAAATCTCTCTTC
>JAWOIK010000252.1:0-3269 GCA_046484705.1 Ignavibacteriaceae bacterium
CTCAGCAAAGACCTCTGTTAAAGAGGAAATAAAACCAATCAGGGATATTATTGATGATATTCCTATCGTCGATAAATACACTTTAAAATTTTATGAATGGCTGTCTGATTATTATCTGTGTTCTTTGGGTGAAGCACTAAGGCTTGCAGTTCCTCATGGTTCAGAAATCGAATCAAAAAAGAAAATTCACATTGATAAAGAATTTGCAGAGGAACTTCTTTCCAAAGAAAAGAATAAAAATACAGTCAAATCAAAAATCCTAAAGGAAATTTCTACAAGGGATGAAGTAAGCATTTCCACTTTGCAAAAAGCAATAAAGAAAAAAAATATCTATTCTGTTCTTACCTCTTTGCAAAAGCTTGGTGTAATAACAGTTCTTGATGAAGTTGAAAAACCAAAAGTAAAACCTAAAAAAGTTAAGTATGTAAAACTTGTAAAAGATATTGCACAGATATATGCTGCATTCCCTGAGATCGAACGACGATCTCCCAAGCAGGTTAAAGTGTTGCTGGAATTGATTTCAGCTAAAGGCAAATCACTTCCTGTAGCGGAACTGCTCCACAAAATTGAAGGCACTAAGTCAACCATTGATTCTCTTGTAAAGAAAAATTTTGTTGATGTTTTTGAAAAGGAAGTTGAAAGAAGATATACAGAAGAGTATACTGAGGAACATCAGCAATTAATTCTGACTAAACATCAGCAGAAAGTTGTTGAAGAAGTAAATGCTGTTATTAATAAAAAGGAATTTCAAACATTCCTTCTTCACGGAGTTACAGGCAGCGGTAAAACCCAGGTATATATCGAACTTGTCAAGCAAGTACTTTCACAAAATAAAACTGCACTTATTCTTGTTCCGGAAATTTCTCTCACTCCGCAGATGACATCCAGATTGTTTAATAATTTTGGAGATACTGTTACTGTTATTCACAGCCGAATGTCTGCAGGGGAAAGATATGATTCGTGGCGACGTGTAATGAAAGGGAAGTCCAAAGTTGTTGTTGGTGCACGTTCAGCATTGTTTGCTCCTTTAAGAAATATTGGAATTATAGTTGTTGATGAAGAGCATGATGCCAGTTATAAACAAGCTGACGTGATTCCAAAGTACAATGCGAGAGATGCTGCTGTTGTTCTTGGAAGCATTTATAAATGCCCGGTAATTCTTGGTTCTGCAACTCCATCGGTTGAGAGCATGTACAATACACAAACAGGAAAGTATAAACTGTTGGAACTTCCTGAAAGAATTGATAACGCCAAACTTCCTAAAATAATTCTTGTTAATATTTCAGCGGAAAGAAAAAAGAAGAAAATGGAAAATGTATTTTCTAAAGTACTTCTTGATAAGATTGAAGACAGGCTTAAGAAAAAGGAAGGTGTTATAATTCTTCAGAACAGGAGAGGATTTTCCACACAAATATATTGTGATGACTGCGGTGAAGTTGAAATGTGTGATAACTGTTCCGTTCCGATGGTTTATCATATAAATAAAAATATAATTGAGTGTCATTATTGTGGGTTGACCAAAAAAGTTCCCGGTGCCTGTACAAACTGCGGTTCAATATCTATAAAATATTTTGGAACCGGAACAGAACGTGTTGAAGATGAATTGCAATTTTATTTTTCTAATGCAGTAATTAATAGAATTGATTCAGATTCAATCTCAAGAAAATCAATGTTGAGCAGGATACTTTTGCAATTCAGCAAAGGTGAGATTGATATACTTGTCGGAACCCAGATGGTATCAAAAGGATTGGATTTCTCCAGAGTTACATTAGTCGGAGTTATATCTGCAGAAACTACTTTATGGATGCCGGATTTCCGTGCTGATGAAAGAACATTTCAATTGTTGACCCAGGTTTCAGGCAGATCCGGAAGAAGCAAAGTTGAAGGCGAAGTTATTATCCAGACGATGAATGAAAAACACTTTGCTCTGCAAAAAGTTTTACAGAATGATTACAACGGATTTTATCAACGTGAGATTTCAGACAGGCAGAAAATGGGATATCCTCCTTTTACAAGATTGGCTTTGATTGAAACAAAAGATCAGATAAATGAAAAAGCAAAGGGAGCAATAACAGATTTTTATAAAGAGCTTATCAAATTCAAAAAGTGGATAAAAATTTCCGATCCTCATTCCGCAATGATTGCAAGATTAAAAGGGCAATACCGTTACCAGATCCTTATAAAAAGTACAAAAGAAAATGATCCTGGTGGCGCTGTATTACGTAAAGCTATACTTGATTCATTTGTTGAGTTCAATCGTAAATCCCGCAATAGAGATGTGCGATTGATTTATGATGTTGATCCGCAGAGCATAATGTAATTAGGAATTTAGAACCTGTTTGCCGATAGACAGATTAGGAATTACGAATAGAACATTCAAAAGTATAAAATTCTTTTATTAAGTAAATTCCTGATTCCTAATTCGTAATACCTAATTAAAATTATCCGGCAAACGCACTTAGAAACGGAACTGCTTTAGCAATATAGAAGAATAACAAACTTCCTAAGATCCACAATCCGAAAACAACTAAATAATAATTTTTTACATCATCTGCTTTGAAAAGCTTCGCAAGCCCGATACTTAAGACTGCATAAGCCCATATTGAAATAGGATCAAGCTTTGCAAGGAAAAATCCTGTTAATGTAGACCGTTCAACTCCCATAATTGCAGCCACACTGGTATCCTGGAAAATCTTTCCGAGCATCAAAGTTAAAATTCCTGTTAAAATAACCTGAATTATAGTGATGTAGACACTAAGACCGCTTGCAACCAGTACATGTTGATAAGTGCCGTCACCTTTAAGAACAAGCTTAACGAGTAGAAAATAAATTGCCGCAATTATGAAAAAGAATATTGAACCGAAAATCAGGGTTGAGACAATATTTAAGATCCAGCCAACCGGACCCCTCATATATTCCATTTGCTGGTTCACTCTTTCGATCATAGCATCTTCCTGATCCTTAGGAATTGTTCCGCTTTCTACCATCTTCTCAATACCTTTAATCTGCTGCTGCTTAGCTTCAAAGAATACTTCTTCATTCATCATTGAAATACTTCTTACAATTCCAACCAATGCAAATACAATAAGGATAGGAATCAGCCAGTCTTTAGTTCGAACTGGAAAATATGAAGTAATCTTAAACATATTGGAAGGCTCGGTGAACACACCAATCATTTTATCGGAATGATTTAGCTCCTCAATTTGTTGGCCTGATTCAACGGGATTCTGCGGTTCGTTCTCCTCGAAGTTGTCCATTTTTTCTCCTGA
>JAWOIK010000266.1:0-13423 GCA_046484705.1 Ignavibacteriaceae bacterium
AGAGACGGTAATGAAGTAGGCAGTATGATTGCCGGGCCCGATGTTTACATCTGTGATATTTGTATTGCAAGCAGTGTTGATATTCTGAAAAACAATCTTGCAGCATATAACAATTCCAAAAAAGGTAAATGGACACTGCATTCACCTCAATCTATTAAAAAATCACTCGATGAATTTGTAATTGGACAGGAAAGAGCCAAACGCGTTTTGTCTGTCGCAGTTTATAACCATTACAAAAGAATTAATTCCAAAAATTCTTTTTTTGAACTTGATGAGGTGGAGATAGAAAAAAGTAATATCCTGCTGCTCGGTCCCACCGGCGTTGGAAAAACATTGCTTGCACAAACGCTTGCAAGAATTCTAGATGTACCTTTTGCTATTGCCGATGCAACAACTCTTACAGAAGCAGGGTATGTTGGTGATGATGTTGAAACTGTTTTAGTTCATCTTCTCCAGGCGGCAGACTATAATCTTGAACGTGCGCAAAAAGGAATTGTATATATAGACGAGATAGATAAAATTGCCAGAAAGAGTGAAAGTACATCCATTACACGGGACGTTTCCGGAGAAGGAGTTCAACAGGCACTTCTAAAAATACTTGAAGGCACTGTTGCAGGAATTCCGCCTAAGGGAGGACGAAAACATCCTGAACAGAGTCTGATAAACCTTAATACAAAAAATATTCTTTTTGTAGTAGGCGGAGCATTTGAAGGAATTGATAAAATAATTGCTAAACGAATCAACAAAAATAAAATGGGATTCGGTTCGGATCTGAAAAAAACGGAAACTGAAGATGAACTATTAAGTATGGTGCAGCCTGAAGATCTTCTGAGATTCGGATTAATACCTGAACTCATCGGAAGACTGCCGGTTATAGCACCGCTTCATTCTTTAAGTGAAGATGCTCTTAAAAATATTCTTACCGAGCCGAAAAACGCAATACTCAAACAATATAAAAAACTCTTTGCAATGGAAGGTGTTGATCTTGAGTTTGATCCCTTTGCAATTGAGTCTGTTGTTAAACGGGCAATGGAAAGAAAAACAGGTGCACGCGCACTGCGTTCTATTGTTGAACAGTTTATGCTTGATATTATGTTCGATTTACCTGAGAAGAAAAATATTGATAAATGTATAATTACGCGGGATGTAATTGAAAACGGAGATGGACCGATATTTATTGAAGCTGATGCAAAATCTGCATAGATAAAAAATTTTTGCATAGGGACTTATTGATTATCATTTTATTTTTTTATCAGTAAGTCCTTTTTTATTTATAGTAAATTATGAAAAAAATATTCCTGATATTTCTTTTTGCAACAGAAATGTTTGCACAGAATAAAATTCTCATTCCTATGGATCTTCAGCAACAAGACCATCTTAAAGCATACGGTATAACTTTTCGTAGTTTGATGGATGGAAATAAAGCAGATTGGCTTTTAAATTACAGGGGTGGTTCATTTCTGTTAGATCATACCGAGAAAATTCTTTCAGAGTGCCTTGTTGACGCAGTTCTGTTTGAACAGATTTCCCTATCGCAGGCAGCACAAATATATGCCGAAGTTCAGAGTGAGGATAATAATATGGATGTTGTAAGACTTGAAACAGCTCCTAAAATTGCTGTTTATGTCCCGCCCGGATTTGTACCATGGGATGACGCCGTAACTCTTGTTCTTGAATACGCAAAAGTTCCATATGATAAAATATGGAATGATGAAGTTTTAAAAGGTGATCTGAATAAGTATGACTGGCTTCATCTTCATCACGAAGATTTTACAGGACAATATGGTAAGTTCTATGCAAGTTTCAGCAATGCTCAGTGGTATATCGATCAGCAGATTATCTATGAGCAGAATGCAAAACAAAATGGTTTTAAAAAAGTTTCTGATATGATGAAAGCAGTTTCATTAGAGATTAAGAGATATGTAGGTCAGGGCGGATTTCTTTTTGCAATGTGTTCTGCAACTGACTCCTATGACATTGCGCTTGCCGCAGAAGAGGTTGATATCTGTGCCCAAATGTTTGATGGCGATGCCGCAGATCCGGATGCCCAGGACAAACTTGATTTTTCCCGTACTCTTGCATTTCATAATTTTAAACTTGAAACCAATCCCTATGTATATGAATACAGCGATATTGATATTCAGCCTGCAGAGATTGGTTCGTTTGATAATGATTATTTCACTTTGTTTGAATTCTCGGCAAAGTATGATCCGGTACCGACAATGTTAACTCAAAATCATGTTAATGTTATAAGGGGATTTATGGGGCAGACAACCATGTTCCGCAGAAGTACAATAAAGAATTCTGTAATCATTCTGGCTGAAAGACAAGGTACTGATCAGGTAAAATATATAAACGGGAATTTTGGAAGAGGTTTCTTTACTTTTTACGGCGGACATGACCCGGAAGATTACCAGCATGCAGTCGGTGATCCGCCAACAGATTTGAATTTATATAAAACATCACCTGGTTACAGGTTGATACTAAATAATATTTTATTCCCGGCAGCTACAAAGAAAAAACAAAAAACTTGAAAACAATAAAACT
Source organism: Ignavibacteriaceae bacterium (assembly GCA_046484705.1). Taxonomy (GTDB): domain Bacteria; phylum Bacteroidota; class Ignavibacteria; order Ignavibacteriales; family Ignavibacteriaceae; genus JAGXRK01. The sequence goes on from JAWOIK010000266.1 coordinate 2,548, forward strand.
AAAAAATAGCAATAAAGAAATCCCGATAGGCAAAATCGTTTGTGTCGGAAGAAATTATGTTGAACATATACAGGAACTGGGTAACGAGCAGCATGAAAAGCCTGTAATATTTCTTAAGACAACAAGCTCAGTCATATACTCGGGCGATAAAATAATTTATCCTTCCTTTTCAAAAGATATGCATCACGAAACAGAATTGGTTTTACTTATTGGCTTAACGGTTAAAAATGCGAATGAGATAGAAGCAAATAATGCTATTGCCGGATATGGAGTCGGGCTGGATATGACTCTCCGTGATGTTCAAAATGATCTGAAGAAAAAAGGTCATCCATGGACAATTGCAAAATGTTTTGATTCGTCAACTGTATTATCAGAATTCGTTTCATCAGATGATTATAAACTTAATTTGAATGAGATGATTTTACTAAAGGTAAATGGCGAAGAACGACAGAATGATCAGTTGAATAAAATGATTTTTAATCCTGTTCAGATAGTGGAATATATTTCTTCATTGATGAGACTTGAAGCGGGTGATTTAATTTTTACAGGTACACCTAAGGGTGTAAGTAAAGTCAGTCCTGGCGATGAACTTGAAGCAGAGATTGAAAATATTGCAAAATTAAGTTGTAAGGTTGAATAAAACGTGAGTGGTGCTACTTATTCAAATTTGCAAGTGCTTTTTTTATTAAATCCTCCAGGGCATAACCGGAATTTTCGATTAATAATTCTCTAACTACTTTTTCGGCAACTTTAATATTATATCCAAGAGTAGATAAAGCAGAAATCGTTTCATTCTTAATACTGGGCGGTAAATCTTTAAATTCACCTGCAGAAATATTTTCAACTTTTGATCTTAGTTCCAGCACTAATCTTTCAGCTGTTTTTCTGCCTATTCCCGGAACGGCTGTTATACGAGTTACATTTCCCTCCTCGATAGCTTCTTTCAATGAATCAACTGAAATTCCGGATAAAAGACCTAACGCAATTTTAGGTCCGATACCGCTAATAGAAATTAATAGCTCAAACATTTCCTTTTCTGATTCAGTAAAAAATCCGTATAGAGAAATTGAATCTTCTTTAACCTGAGTATGAATGAATAAGGACACTTCATTCTTATCTACTATCTTTTCAAAAGTGTTGATAGAAATTCCGACTTTATATCCAACTCCATTCACATCTAAAATAATCTGAGTTGGCTTGGAAGAAATTATTTGTCCTTTTAAATGTCCAATCATATCAATTAAGAAATAACCCTTTCCGGATAAGCATCAATAAATGACTTCCAGCTTTTAGTTTTTTTTGAAGGAGTTTTCATTCTGAAAGCATGACACAACGCTGCAGCAAGAGCATCACTTTCATCTAATTTCATTTTTGCCGACTTTAAATTAAGCAAAGTCCCGATCATATAACTCACCTGTTCCTTAGAAGCACCTCCTTTACCAACAACAGATTTTTTTATTTCCCTTGGAGAGTATTCACTTACAGGAAGACTGTTATGAACAGCTGCCAAAATAGATACACCTCTTGCATAACCAATCTTCATTGCAGACTGAACATTCTTTCCGTAAAAAGCTGTTTCAATTGCAAACTCATCGGGTTTAAATTGTTTTATTATTCTATCAAGTTCGTTATAGATGATTTCAAGTCTTTGCGGAATTAGTTTTGCGGAGTGTAATTTTATAAGTCCGTTTGATATGCGTGTAAAAGAGCTGCCTGTTTGTTTGATAATTCCATATCCGGTAATAAGTGTGCCGGGATCAACACCAAGGATTACCATCCGCTGTCACTTTTATAATCTGAACTTGATAATGTATATGGTTTATACGGGATTAAGTCCGGGGGAATTACTATTTCAACAAACGAATAAAAATTAATATTATATATTATCTTTTTGTAAATCATATCGCGGATTCCTCAATGTCTGCATTGGAATAAACACTTTGAACATCATCCAGATCTTCCAATCCCTCAATCAACTTCATTACTTTATCGGCATCTTCACCTTTTACTTCAATAAGATTTTTTGCAACCCACTGTAATGAAGCATTTTCAACTTCCAATCCTTTTTCAACAACCGCCTTTCGGACGGTTTCGAAAGATTCAATGGACGTGCTTATTTCAAAAAAATCTTCCTCAGTCTGTAAATCATCGGCGCCTGCTTCAATTAGAATATCCATAATATCATCTTCGGTTTTACCCTGATTTGGCAAAGTTATAATGCCCTTTCTGTCAAACATCCATGCAACAGAACCGCCCTCGCCAAGGCTTCCGCCGTTTTTGCTGAACAGATGTCTTACCTCGGCAACAGTCCGGTTTTTATTATCTGTAGCTACCTCTACCAAAACAGCAACACCAGCCGGACCGTATCCTTCGTATGTAAGTTCATGGTATGTTACACCCTCTAATTCGCCTGTTGCTTTTTTAATTGCCCGATCTATATTGTCCTGGGGCATATTCTGGGCTTTTGCATTGTCAATAGCTAATCTTAAACGTGGGTTACCGGCTGGATCGCCGCCGCCATGCCTTGCAGCAATTGTTATTTCTTTTATAAGCTTGGTAAATATTTTACCTCTTTTTGCATCAATGGCAGCTTTCTTACGTTTAATGGTTGCCCACTTTGAATGTCCGGACATTAAAATTCTCCTAAATAATTTCTACTTTTTTACTCGGCTGAAGATCTTTTAATCTGAATTGCGGAAAAGTTCTTCCGTCTCTAACGGTTTTATCGATTGTAAATACAATGTCTAGTTTAACATTTTTGGATTTTAGTATGTTCAAATACTCACCAAGATTAAATCCGATAGTGTCAAAAACTTTATCAGTGCCATTTTGTTTAAATGTTGCAACCACATGATTATTGCCAACTATCCTTGGCGTATTGACTACTTCAACATTCTCTGAAAGAAAAACCGGGCGCATATTCCCTGGACCAAAAGGAGAAAACTCTTCTAAAATTTTTAGAAATTTAGGAGTAATTTCTGCAAACCTGATTTGTGTATCAATAGTTACCTCAGGAAAAAGATCTTCTTCCGCAATTGATTCTTTTACAATCTGGTTAAACTTATCTTTAAAATCACTTAGTTTCTCAATTTCAACAGCCAATCCTGCAGCCGCCTGATGTCCTCCGAAATGTATCAGCATGTCTTCACACTTCTGCAGAGCTTCATAAATATTAAAATTAGTAATACTTCTTGCAGACCCTTTTGCCACACCATCAATTGTAGTTAACATAATTGTCGGGCGATAATATTTTTCAACAAGACGTGAAGCGACAATTCCAATTACTCCCGGATGCCATTCCTCCTGGTGCAGAACTATTGCAAGTTCATTATCCAGGTCAATGGAGTTTTCAACAAGCTGAAGTGCTGTTTCAAAGGTATCAACATCAATTTTTCTTCTTTCATAATTTTCTGTTTCTAACACCTTTGCAAGTTCGTATGCTTCCTGCTGATCATTAGTAATTAACAACTTAACGGCTCTCATTGCATCTCCAAGTCTGCCAACGGCATTTATTCTTGGTGCAAGAGTGAATACAACCTGACCTGAAGTCAGATTTCCAAAATGCAGACTGCTTGACTCAATTAATGCAAGAATACCGGGTCTTGGAAATGAATTAATTTGATTAATTCCTTCCTTTACCAGCACTCTGTTTTCGTCAACAAGCGGAACTATGTCTGCAGCACCGGCTAATGCCACCAGATCAAAATATTTATTCGTCATTTCCCGTTTGCCTATACGCTCACAAACGCCCTGGGCTAACTTCAATGCTACACCTGCACCGGATAAATATTTAAATGGATAATTGCAATTTGGTTTAAGAGGATCAAGAACAGCAAACGCCGGAGGTATCTGATCTTTAGGCTGATGATGGTCACAAATAATAACTTCCATTCCGAGAGAATTCGCATAAGCAGTTTCATCAATAGCTGTTATTCCGCAATCAACAGTAATTATGAGTGAAGCGCCTTTGGATTTTATAGCATCGATACCTTCTTTAGAAAGACCGTAACCTTCAGTCAATCTTTTCGGAATATAAAAATCAACGTTTGCATCCAGTTCTTTCAGAAATAAATAGAGCACTGCTGTTGCACATGTTCCATCTACATCATAATCGCCATAGATACAGATTAATTCATTTTCGGTTAACGCATTTATTACTCTTGTTGTAGCTTCTTCCATCCCATTCATAAGAAAAGGATTATGGAGGGACTCCAGTGAAGGCCTGAAGAATGATTTGGCTTCTGAATAGTTAGTAATATTTCTTAAGACTAAAAGTTTAGCCAGAACTTCCGAGATGTTCAGAGAATCCGCCAGGTTTTTTACTGAATAAGAATCCTGCGTTTCTCTAATCGACCAGCGTTTTGTTAACATAAGAATTCAATCAACCAAAAGATGGTTTTACTTCATTGAAGAACAAAACATATAAATCATTCCTGTAAGCCGAATTCTGTTCACCGGAAAAATTGCCTTACGGCATTAGTTCAGGTGTGGCAGCCATTTATCTTGTTATGATATTACTATCATACTCCAGCGGTCTACCCGAAGGCAACGAAGAGCGAACAACTCTTTCCTGGTAATTGCTTACCAGGATGACCTTCATACTTGACCTTGCTTCAGGTGTGGTTTGCCCTGCCCCCGATATTACTAACGGGGCGGTGAGCTCTTACCTCGCCTTTTCACCCTTACCCCAATAAATCGGGGCGGTATATTTTCTGTGGCACTTTCCGTTGCCCCGATAAATCGGGACACCCGGGTGTTACCCGGCACCCTGTTCTGTGAAGTTCGGACTTTCCTCCCTCCGATAAATCGGGGAGCGGCTGCCCGGAATGATTTATATGATTTTATCTTTTCAAAATGGGTATAATTAATCTTTCAATTAATTATATCCTGCTAATTACTAATTAAAAATTAAAGGAAAATGAAATTAAATTTTAGTGATGTGAATATAATAAAATATGATTGCAGATTCATCAGAAAAGAGAATTGCACAAGGGATTTGTTCCGTTAACCGGGAAAAATCATTCAGCAATAATTTTATTGTTTGTTTTCTGCTGCAGAACAATAGAAAATATTCGGCAACAGCTAAAATCCAGATGCTGCTAATTTAAACTAAGATTCTGCTATTTCCTGCGAAACAAGAATTCTTCCACAATACTCGCAGAAAAACAGTTTATTGTTTCTTCTTATTTCAAGCTGTCTCTGTGAGGGAACGATATTATGACAACCAGAACAGGCAGAACGCTTTATCGTTACAACTGCCTTGCCCTTTTTAGCTTTTCTGATTCGCATATAAACAGATATGTCGGATTTCTTAATCTGTTCTTCCATTTTCTTTCTCTCAGCTTGTAACTTAGATTCTTCCCTTTCGTTAGCCTTAATGATTTCCTTCAGATCAGCTTGTTTTTCTTTAAGTTCTTTCTGCAACTCTGTTAAAGCCGGCAATATATCTTCAATCTGCTGCGAAAGAGATTTACTTAAATCGGCAAGAGCATCATTTTCTGCAGTCATTTTATTTATCTGTTCTTCAGAGTGATCAATCTCTTTTGTTAGAGCATCATACTCCTTATTATTTCTTACCTGGTAAAGCTGCGCTTTAAACTTTTGCTGATTTTCAAGAAGACGTTCAATCTCTTTTTCGTTTAATTCTCTTTTTTCAAGTGAATCCTTCTGTTGTTGCTCTTTCGTCTGAACCTCTTCTTTTAAATCTTCTATTTTATTTTCAAGTTCCTTAACCGTATTTGGCAAATCGCCTCTTAGTTCCTCAAGTTCATCTAGCTGATCATCAATAATCTGAAACTGGTATAATGTTTTTAATCGGTTATACAATTTATTTTACTCCTTTTATATTATAAAATTTAACAGGATTGGTTGTTCCTGAATACTTTAAAACCTGAATTTTATCAGCTGACAAAAAACTATTTAATTTAGTACGGATTTCATCCAGCACAAATATTTCTGTCTCGTAATGACCGGCATCAATTAATAATAATTTATTCAATGCCTCATCAAAAATGTGATATTTAATATCTGCTGTAATAAATGCATCGGCATTTTGTTCTACTGCTAATGACATTAAATCGCTTCCGGAACCGCCGCAAACAGCGACTTTGCTAATTTTTTTTTGTTTACCTTGTGAGAATCTGAAATTCTTAATTTTTAAAGAACTGCTTACATACTTCAAAAAATCCTTTTCAACCATCGGCTTATCCAGTTTTCCTATAACCCCGATTCCATAGTTAACATTTATGTTTGCTAATGGATAAAGATCGTATGCGACCTCTTCATACGGATGGGCTTTTAACATTGCAGAGATTATTTTTGATGAGTTGAAAGAACTGATTAAAACTTCCAGTTTAATTTCATCTGCAGATTCAAGTTTCATTCTTTTGCCAAGCGATGGATTTGATTTTGCGGAGCCTTTAAAAGTTCCAGTTCCGATAGTTCTGAAACTGCAATGAGTATATTCCCCGATTACACCTCCGCCCGCAGAATAGATTGCCTCAGATACTTCGTCGATATGATTGAAAGGAACAAATACAGAAAGTTTAAACTGATTAGATGTCAAATTCTTAAGAAATGCTAAATTCTTAAGTTTAAGTTTTTCTGCAAGTTTAAAGCTTACTCCTTCATTTGTAAAATCTAAGTTGGTATGTGCTGAATAAACTGTGATGTTATGTTTGATTAGTTTTTCTATAATTCGGGAAGTTTTATCGGACTGTGTATCTATCTTTTTGAGTGCCCGGAACAGAAGCGGATGGTGACTAACAATCAGGTTACACCTCCTCCTGATTGCATCGGCTACAACATCTTCTGTCAGATCGAGGCACAGAAGTATGTTTGTTAAATCATTTTCTGCTGAGCCAACCTGCAATCCGACATTATCATTATCCCAGGCAATTCCTCTCGGTGCCCAGTCTTCAATAAATCTAAATATTTCGTAACATTTCATAAAATTGACAAAAAAAATGCACCCCGGTTTATTCGGGGTGCATTTTTATAATTTCAAGTCCTTAAGCTGTATCGTCTGTATATTTTCGCTCGCTCCAGGATAAGTAGCTTTTCTTTTTCTTTTTTATAACCGTTCATATTAAGTGGTTAAATATATATTATCTTTTTTTAATATACAATTATTGTGTAAGCTTGGGCTCAATCCACCTATTGTCTTCCTTGATCAGATTTATTAGTGCATCAACTGCATCTTTAGACGGAACATTTCTACGCACAATATCCTTTGCCTTGTATAAAGTTATCCGGTCAGTTCCCGAACCAACATAACCGTAATCGGCATCAGCCATCTCACCTGGTCCGTTAACAATACAGCCCATAATAGCTATTTTGACACCTTTTAGATGCTCTGTACGCTGCCTTATTTTTTCAGTTGTCTCCTGTAAATCGAATAATGTCCTACCGCATGAAGGGCAGGCAATATACTCCGTTTTCGAAATTCTAACTCTGGCTGCCTGCAGAATTCCAAACAATACGCGATTAATAATTTTATCCCGGGTTTCGGCTTTTCTTATAAAACTCCTTACATAATCACCATTTAATTCAGAACTTTTTGTGATCTGTGTCACTGTACTCCACACTCCATCACCAAAACCATCAATTAGTATTGCTCCAAAATCTGTAGCTGAAAATAATCTGAAGTCATCAAGGGTCACTTTAGAATAATTGCGCTTTATGATTACCGGATTATCAATTCCCTCCATTAGCAGTTCGAAGAAAACGCGTCTTTGTTCTGCCATGCCATGAATATTATTTGTTTCCAAAACAACTGCGACGGTGATATCTGATTTAAGTTTAGATTTCAGTTCGTGATTAATGTCATCAATATTAACTGAAACAAAATTAAGAACCTTAGATTTATTTATAGAAGTTAAATATTCCTCTGCTGAAAATATCGGGTATGAGTTATAAGGAGAATCCAATTTTTCCCAGTATTTAAAATCATATATGGTTTTTAATCCGTTAGGACAATCAAATGGCAAACTATTTTGACCAAGATAAATTAAATCAGCAGCACTGTCATCCATATTCCACTTGTCAGTGGGCACATCATAATGATAACCAATATCATTCAGATCGGATTGATCGGTAATTTTTCTATTGCTATAATCAGCGACAATACGTGGAACATTATCTCCGCCGATACCTGAAATCTCAAAACTTTTTCTTTTATTATAAACAAATGGATTAATAGGAGATTCAACGATTGGTTTTATCGGTTTGTGATTTTTTCTTTTTTCATATCTTCCGGCTAACGCAATAGCAACCGGAACCTCAAATTCAGGATCCTCTGTTAATGATACGCGTATAGTGTCACCTATTCCATCCTCTAACAGTGCTCCTATCCCCACAGCCGATTTAATGCGTCCGTCTTCTCCTCCGCCCGCTTCCGTTACACCGAGATGAAGAGGATAATTCATGCCTACTTCTTCCATCTTTTGTACAAGCAGTCTGTATGCCTGAACCATAACCTGCGGATTACTTGCTTTCATTGAAAGAACAATGTTATTATAATTATTATCCTCACAGATTCTTAAGAACTCTAGCGCAGATTCTACCATTCCTAGCGGAGTATCACCGTAACGGCTCATTATTCTGTCCGATAAAGAACCATGATTTGTTCCGATACGCATTGCTGTTCCATACTCTTTGCAAATCTTTACAAGAGGAGTAAATTTATTTCTTATCCTTTCAATTTCAGCATCATATTGCGCATTAGTATATTCAATAACATCAAAACGTTTCTTATCTGCATAGTTACCCGGATTCACCCTAACCTTTTCAACTATTCTTGCAGCCAGCTCAGCGGCATTAGGTGTAAAGTGAATATCTGCAATCAGGGGAACATTATATCCCCGTGCTCTCAATTCATTTTTTATATTTTCAAGATTTTGGGCTTCTTTAATACTTGGTGCGGTTATTCTTACATATTCACATCCGGCATTAACCATGCGAATTGTTTGTTCCACGGTGCCTTTGGTATCCATTGTATTTGTAATTGTCATGGACTGGATACGAATCGGATTATTGCCTCCTAACGGAATATCACCGATATTAACTTCCCTGGTTTTATACCTTGAATATTGAGTAAGGCTGTTACAGTATTTTTTAATGTTATTTATTGTTTCGATCATAAAATTTATGTGTTATTTCTATTTACTAAATCAAATAAAGCGGTAATTAGTTCCATCATTAAAAAGTTAAGACTACGAATAAATATAAAATATTATTCGCCTCCCTGAAAGAATAAAATATTACTCATTTCTATTCTTATTATATTTGGATATGCGAATACCGGAATCAAAAATTGAAGAGATACGTGCTGCTGCAGATATTGTGGATATTATCTCTGAGTATGTTCCCTTAAGAAAAAGGGGAAAGAATTATATAGGACTCTGTCCTTTTCACTCGGAAAAAACACCGTCATTTACTGTCAGTGATGATAAACAGATATTCCATTGTTTTGGATGCCACGCAGGCGGTAATGTATACAAGTTTATAATGGACTACAAAAAAATATCATTTGTTGAATCCATACAGGAATTAGCCGAACAATTAGGTATTACTCTTGAATATGATGAAGGCGTATCCTCTGAGAAACAAAGTGAACAGGAAGAGCTATATGATATAAACACAGAGGCAGCAAGATATTTTTCAAATAACCTGTTGAACGATTCTGAGGGTGAAGTTGCCAGACAGTATTTTCAGAACCGGAATATAAAGCCTCAGACTCTCAGAGCTTTCGGACTTGGTTATGCACTTAATGGCTGGGAAAATCTCATCAACTTTCTTAAACAAAAAAATATTAACCTTGAGAAAGCACTTCAGCTTGGATTAATTGGTAGGAATAATGATGGAAGAGTATTTGATAAACTAGCCGGACGAATAATCTTCCCAATATTTTCTCCAAACGGAAGAGTTGTTGCTTTTGCCGGCAGAACATTAGGTAATGAAGCAAAGGGCGCAAAGTATATAAATTCTCCTGAGTCCATAATTTATGTAAAAGGCAGAATTTTATACGGACTATCACATGCAAAGGATGAAATAAGAAGAGTTAACAAGGCAATTTTAGTTGAAGGTTACATGGATTTAATTTCACTTTATCAAAGCGGAATTAAAAATGTAGTTGCGGTTTCAGGAACTGCTTTGACCGATGATCAAGCTCAACTGCTTTCACGTTATACTAAAAATGTTGTATTAATTTTTGATTCTGATACTGCGGGTATAAATGCTTCCATGAGAAGTATAGAAATTTTATTGAAAAAAGATTTTGATATAAAAATTGTTTCGCTTCCTAAAGGTGAGGACCCGGATTCCTATGTTCAGAAATTCGGGAAAGATGAATTTGAAGAAATAATTAAAAGCGCAGAAAACTTTCTTGAATATCAGACCCTGTATTATGAAAACCAGGGAATGTTTAATGATCCGGCAACAACTGTGGAAGCAATACGGGATCTTGTAAAACCCGTAGCTTTGCTTGAAGATGAACTCAAAAGGAATGTGCTAATTAAAAATATAGCACGAAAGTTTAATCTTCGGGAAAAACTAATTGAAGCTGAGTTAAATCAGGCAATCTCTGTTTTAAAAAAGCAATCGCAGACAAAAATAAATCAGCTAAGGGAAAAGGACGTATTACCAAAAGATATATTTATTGATCATAACAAAAAGACAGCCCCGGCATTTGTTTATAATATTGAAAAGGAAATTATAAAACTGTTATTTGAAGGCGATAAAAATATTCTGGAATTAATCGTTCATCATATAAGGCCTGAAGACTTTTTGATTGAGATTAACGAGAAAATATTTGAAACCGTAAAGCCCACACCCGTAGATGGCTCGGAGTCAGCTACGACTACGGGCTTGCGGGGGC
>JAWOIK010000283.1:0-38240 GCA_046484705.1 Ignavibacteriaceae bacterium
ATAATTATGATTATACAATTGAAATTCTGATTGCGAATAAATAGCATCATAATTTATTTTCATCGTAGAGAACGGTTTAAAAGTAAGTTTTGCAGTACCGTTGATGTCTTCACCGGAGTTCATGGAAACTAATTTGTTATCACCGGTTTGCGCAATATAAACTATGTTCGGATTTTGAATATCCTTAGCAACAGAATCATAAATTGTGTGCTGTCTTTGTCCATACAAATAACCACCGTCCTTGTTATACCTTCCGGATAAAAAGAAAGAAACAACATCATCTGTAAAAGGAACAGGTCCGCCAAAAGTTCCTTCAGCAACCTGGTTGTTTATGGGACTTATATCATCAATATTTAGAAATATATCTTTGTTGCTGCTTATATAATCACCCGTATAGTAAGATAATGAACCGTTGTATTTGCTTCCGCCTTCTTTTGTAACGGTATTAACAATTCCGCTTAGGGCATTACCATACTCGGCATTAAACGTTCCGCTTACAACAGATAATTCCTTAATAGCCTGAGTTGAAACCTGTACTGTTCTGCCGAAGTCGAATGGATTAACCGCTGAAACTCCATTTACATTGTATGCAATTTCAGTAGAGCGACCGCCGCGAATATGAAGTTCACCGCCGGCTCCTTTTGTTATTCCAGCCTGTAACGAAAGAAGCTGATCAATACTTTCAACGGGCAATGCAGAGATCTGTGTGTTGTCAATTACTGTATGGGATGAAGTAAGATCTTTTCTTACAAGCGGTTTGATCGCTTCAACAACTATGGTTTCAAGACCGATAGCTTCAACCGGCAGAACAACATCTATGTTGGTTGTAAAATCCGTATTAACTCTCACGTTTGTTACAATTTTTCTTTGATAACCAACGCCGGAAAAAACGAGGGAGTAAACACCCGGATCAACATTATTAATTACATACCTGCCCTGAACATCTGATGCTGCACCGGTAGAAGTACCTTCAATCATAATATTGATACCAATCAGATCCTCACCTGTATCGGCATCGGTAACTTTTCCGGCAATCTTACCAGTCTGGGCAAATATGAAATTAGCTGATAGAAATGAAATGGAAAGGAAAAGAAAAACAAAAAGTAGTATATTTTTTTTCATCGCGACCTCAAATGGCAATTTGTTTTACATAAAGCATATCTTTTTATGCCCGGATAGGTCAAAATATTTTTGAAATTAAAAAAAGAAAAGGGCTGCCCGAATAATTTAAATATCATTGGATTATATTCAATCCGTTCATTTTCGAACAACCCTTAAGAATAGCATAAAGATTTATCTTACTTGAGTAACTGCATCTTCATTGAAGTAGTATTATTACCGGCATTAATCCTGTATATGTAAATACCACTTGCTAAACCTTCTGCATTGAAATTTGCGGTATAAGAACCGGCTTCCAGGTTCTGATTATTTACTAACACGGCAACTTCACGACCAAGAACATCAAACACTCTCAGATCAACATTTGTAGCTTCGGTAATTCCGAATTTTATTACTGTTGAGGGGTTGAAAGGGTTTGGATAATTTTGTTCTACATAGAAGTTTGACGGAATACCAGAATTTTCTTTTTCAACACTTACAGGCGGGGTCCAATTCAGATCTAATATGGCTATGTTAGCTGGTTCATCAGTTGGATTTCCACGGGTATACCCTTGTGTATAAAGCACTTCGTCAGCAGCATCACCATCAATATTTGCAATAACTACGACATCCAGATCGCCACCTGTTTCCAGTAACAATGAATCAATCATGCTTGATTCATAGTTGGCAGCACTTGTAATATCTCCACCAAGATATGAAACTCTAAATAAAGGATTATTAACACTATTCAGCGCATCATGTCTTGAACCGAATACAAAATCAACATTGCCGTTTCCATCAAGATCACCAAATGCAGCACCGTTTAATCTCCATCCGCCTAAGCCGGAAAGATCAGCAATTTCAAATGACTGGAGAGTATCAGCAAACTGCCGAAGTACATGTACTTTAGCACCGCCAAACCATCCTCCAACAACTATTTCATCATTTCCATCGCCATCAATATCAACTACAACAGAACCCTTAAATGAAGAAAGTTCTCCTGCTAATCCAGCCTGTGGCTCAAGAGATTCCCAAACACCACCCTGAAATCTTACAGGAAATACCTGACCAACACCATCAAATAAATAGATATAGTTATTTAGTACAGCTAAATCCCATTTTGCACCTGTACCAGTTAAATTAATATCACCAAGTCCGTTAGCTTCAATTGTCCAGGTTTCTAAACCACTTCCATCATCAGGAATATCGTCAACAGAAACCACACCGAAGTGCCATTCTGAAGATCCTCTATCCGAGAAGATTAATTCGTCATCGCCATCGTTATCAATATCAGCAATAACAAATCTGATTGGTCTTAAATTTAACATATCGTCGGAAGTAAGGGTAGTTGTAGCATTCGGTAAAAATCCGCCGAATCCGTCATCAACACCCATATTATCACTGCCATCACCCGGGTATTCGTATACCAATATTCTATCCGGGTTTGGATTAGTTGTAGCGTTCAAATAATTAACGGGTCCCCAATAAATTTCAGGTTTACCATCCTGGTCTAAATCACCCCAGGCTAGAGCAGGCCAGGTATTTTGTTCAGGAACTTCTGAGGATGTAGACCAGACCATTTCCCATTCAGATCCATTCCATTCAAACTTATAAAGTCTGGGAATTAGCTCTCCAGGTCTGTCAATCATGTTTGTATTGCAGGCATAAATTTCCGGCCAACCATCACCGTCAAAGTCAACTCCGGCTATGATACCACCGAATCTGCCTTCTTCATAAGTTGCAGTTGGTATTTCGAAAACTCGCTGAAAGTTTTGCTGTGCAAAAATTTGTGTTGTTAAAATTAATGAAAGAATTGCTACGAATGCTAAAAGTCGATTCATACGACCTCCTTCGATAATATATGAGTGATTGAGTTAGTTTACTTAATTGTAAATAATTTTGATTCCAATTTACATCAATATATATGTTTTTTCAAATATTTCAGTATAAATTTTAATAGAGATGTTAACATTATTATCAGTTGGTATTTATCAACTACTTGAATACGAATAATTCGTAGTTGGCAGTTATTTTTTCAGATATAAAAAATTAAAACAATTATCATCACTTAACTGATTTTTTGTATTAGTTTGTCAATTAACCTTCAATTGCTCTTCTAACAAAACCATCAGCTTTTTTTAATCTTTGCTGTGCTTCATTAAAATCTACATCAGCCTTAATCATTACGAGTGCTGTTTTAACATGACCTCTGGCTTTATCAAGATAAATTGCAGCTTCGTCGTATGGTAAACCTGTTATTGTCATAACTATTTTTTTTGATCGTTCAACAAGTTTTTTATTTGTCATCTGCAGATCAATCATCATGTTTTCATATACTTTACCAAGCCGGATCATAGCAGCAGTAGTCAGCATATTTAAAACAAGTTTTTGTGCTGTTCCGCTTTTCATTCTTGTTGAACCCATTACCACTTCAGGACCTACATATGGACAAATTGCTACATCAACTTCATTTATATCAAAATCTTTACGCGGATTTGCAGTTACGAAGAGTGTTTTTGCACCAATTTCTTTTGCCTTCTTAACTGCTCCAACAACATAAGGTGTTCTTCGGCTGGCGGCAATTCCACACACAACATCTTTTTCAGTTACATCTGCATTCAGAACATCGTTCGCCCCATGTTCTTCAAAGTCTTCTGCTCCTTCCTGTGCCCGGAACATTGCTTCCTTACCACCGGCAATGAATCCTTCAATCATTCCTTCAGGTGTACCGAACGTAGGCGGGCACTCAGAAGCATCAACAACTCCCAGTCTTCCGCTTGTACCAGCTCCAAAATACAATAAGCGACCTCCGGATTTTAAAGCTTCAACTATAATATCAACTGCTTTTTCAATATACGGGAGTTCCTTTTCTACGGCAAAAGGTACGATCTTATCTTCTTCGTTAATGATTTGCAGAATTTCTAATGTTGATTTGGCATCAATTTCCATCGACCGCGGATTTCGCTGTTCGGTGGTTAGTTTGCTTATCTCTTCAAATATTTTGCGTGGATTATCAGTTGATTTCATTCTGTTAAAGGCGTTGGTTTGTGATTTAGTTAACTTATTAAAATAATTTGGTTAAATATAACAGTAATTGATTAAACTTGCCTGCATTGAACTTTAATACTGATTATATTTGGAGTGATATTTATACATATAATAAATTTTAATCCATTTTTTATTAATTGACCGGATCAACAATGTTATCAAAAGTAGAGCAATATTATTTAGATCAATCAGGACATAAATTAATTTATAAGCCAACCGAAAAGATTCCTGTCATACAGGTACCAAATTTTCCGGAGCTTGGAAAACTTACAGCATTGAGATTTATTGAATGGGTACAGACAAATCCCGGCGGTGTTGTCTCCTTACCAACCGGCAAAACTCCTGAACATTTTATTAACTGGGTTGCTCACTTTTTGAAAAACTGGGATAAGGAAGATGTAATTAATGAATTAAAAAAAGTTGATCTTGATCCGGGAAAGAAACCTGATATTTCCAGTCTTTACTTTGTTCAGATAGATGAATTTTATCCTATAGATTCCAACCAGCATAACAGCTTCTATTATTACATTCAAAAATATTACTTCAGCAATTGGGGACTGGATGTTAAAAAAGCACTGCTGATGAACATAAATGAAATTACAAATGCAAATAATCTTCCGCTAACTGAAATTTTTCCGGACCAGGTTGTCGATCTTTCATTAAGAACACGTTATGCAAACACTACTTTGGAAAGATTACAAAAACAAACAATTGAAATTGTTGATCAGTATTGCACTAATTATGAGAAGAAAATAAGAGATCTTGGCGGCATTGGTTTCTTCCTTGGCGGAATCGGACCTGACGGGCATATTGGTTTTAATGTAATGGGCAGTGATCATTTTTCTTCAACAAGATTGATCCAGACGAATTATGAAACTCAGGCCGCTGCTGCTTCAGATCTTGGCGGAATCGAAGTCGCAAAGAAACGGCTGGTTATTACAATAGGGCTCGATACGATTACATATAATCCCGATGCAACTGCAATAATTATTGCCGCCGGCGAAGCTAAAGCAAATATTGTTCGCGATTCAATTCAATCTGAACAATCAAATCGTCACCCGGCAAGCGTATTGCAACGACTTAAAAATGCCAGATTTTATCTGACTAATGGCGCAGCATTCAGGCTGGTTGAACGACGCTATCATGATGTTAGTAAAGAACAATCTATTTCAAGATTGTCTCTTGAAAGAGCGGTGATAAATCTCTGCCTGGAAGTAAACAAACCTCTTTCCGAATTGGAAACGGTTGACTTCCAGGAACATAAACTAACCAATCTAATTCTTGATAAAGCAGGTAAATCACCAGACGTAATCGGGAAGGAAGTTAGAGATGCTATAATTTCTCGACTTGACAGAGGTATGGAACCTGTTCTCAATCAAAACATTCTTCACACAGGTCCTCATCACGATGATATACCGTTAGGGTATCTGCCGTATATAAATCACCTGGTAAGAGATGCCTCAAACAACCATCACTTTGTTACCATGACAAGCGGGTTCACGGCTGTTACTAATTCATATATGCTTGAATTGCTCCAGGATTTACAAAATTTTATTATTGTTCCGGAATTCAGATCAAGATTTAAAGAACGGTATTTTTCACCGGAATTTAAAGAAGGAAAAGACAGGGATATTCACCTCTACCTGGATGGTCTTGCAGAACACAGCAGAACTGTGAGAAGAGAAGCTGTTTCAAGAAGGCTCCTCAGGAACATGATTGAAATTTATGAAGAAGATAACGTAACTTATCTTGAAAACAGAATTGATGAATTGATAAATTATTTTAAAACACAGTATCCGGGTAAAAAAGATATTGCCTATGTTCAGAAAATGAAAGGTATGATGCGGGAGTTTGAAGAGGAATTGGTTTGGGCATTTTTCGGATTCAACACCAGTTCCGTTTCGCATTTAAGATTAGGTTTTTACCAGGGAGACATCTTCACTGAAAATCCTGAAATGGACAGAGATGTATTACCAATACTTGAACTACTGAAAAAGCTTAAACCCACCATAGTAACAGTTGCACTTGATCCTGAAGGCAGCGGACCGGACACTCATTATAAAGTCCTTCAAGCCACAGCGGAAGCATTAAAATTATATGAAAAACAAACAGGTATATCGGAAATAAAAGTCTGGGGTTACAGAAATGTATGGTATCGTTTCCATCCCGCTGAAGCTAACATTTATGTGCCTGTAAGTTTGAATTCTATGGCAATCATGGAAAATTTATTTTTAAATAGTTATGGTTCGCAGCGGGCTGCAAGTTTTCCAAGCTGGGAATATGATGGTCCGTTCAGCAGGTTAGCTCAAAGAATTCAGGTTGAACAATATCAGACTATGAGAACCTGTCTTGGTAAAGATTTTTTTATAAAACACGATCATCCCAGGGTAAGGGCAGCATACGGTATGATGTATCTGAAAGAACTGTCCCTGGAAGAGTTTTACACTCATTCAATGGAATTAAGAAAATTGACTGAAAATTTATAATACTATTTTATTTCAAAGAATTCAGGCTGTTCATTTTTTAATCACAAATTAAAGATTCACATCATGAAACAAAACAGGAGAGATTTTCTTAAAACCGGGGGAATAATTGCCGGCGGTATGGCATTCGGAGGATATTCAGAAACCATTTCAAAAACTTTTATTAAAAACACCGGATCAAAAATGAAACTTACTTACAGACCTTTCACCTTAGATATGAAACATGTTTTTACTGTCGCAGTCCATTCCCGGACAACCACACCTGTTATGCTTACGGAAATTGAATATGAGGGGTTTAAAGGATATGGTGAAGCATCAATGCCGCCTTATCTGGGCGAGTCTCAGGAATCAGTTTCAAAGTTTTTATCTAAAGTAAATCTTGAACAATTCAGCGATCCTTTCGAACTGGAAAATATTCTTGCATACGTAGATTCTATCGATGAAAAAAACACCGCAGCAAAAGCCTCTGTTGATATTGCACTCCATGATCTTACCGGAAAAATAATGAAACAGCCATGGTATAAAATATGGGGTTACGATAAAAGTAAAGCACCTTATACATCTTTCACTATTGGTATTGATACTCCGGAAGTTGTCAGGCAAAAGGTAAAAGAAGCTGAAATCTTTAAAGTGTTGAAAGTAAAACTTGGAAGAGATACTGATAAGGAAATGATTGAAACTATAAGATCTGTTTCCGATACACCGATTGTTGTTGATGTAAATCAGGGCTGGTTAAATAAGGAATTTGCATTGGATATGATAAACTGGCTTAATGAAAGAAATGTTGAATTTATTGAACAGCCCATGCCTAAAGAACAAATTGATGATATTGCATGGTTAACACAAAACTCTCCCCTGCCAATAATCGGTGATGAATCAATTCAAAGGATTGATGATGTAATAAAAGCCTATGGTGTTTATTCCGGAATTAATATAAAATTAATGAAGTGTACAGGTTTACGTGAAGCAAATAAAATGTTAAACCTTGCACGTTCACTAAATATGAAAGTTATGATCGGATGTATGGTTGAAACTTCCTGTGCAATCTCTGCAGCCGCACAACTTTCACCTATGGTTGATTGGGCGGATCTGGATGGTAATTTATTGACTTCAAATGATCCTTATGAGGGAATAAAGGTTATTGACGGGAAGATAGAATTGACCGATTATCCCGGCATAGGTTTAAAAAGTTAATCTGCATTTTCTTAACTCTAAAGGATGAATTTACGAAATACCACAAAAATACTTTTGTGGTATTTTTTTAAGCTTATATGGTTAAAATTATTTTAAACCAAGATATTTGATAACAGAATTCATCAATAAATTTCTTTGTTCTTCATAGAGAACTGTCTCAAACGGAAAACCAAAAGCAACCACAGCATAATTACCTTTATATCCCACACCAGCACTAAAATTATTTTCTGAATAGCCTAACAGGATTTCTCCTCCGTTTATTCCAGCTATTGCATCAGGGGCTTCAACTTTATAAATGGAATCATTAAATGCTGTATTAAACTGAATGAAAGTTTCATCGGAGATAAAATTATCTTTAATAGGATACAATGTTCCTGTTTTGGCTGCATGTCCTGTTCTCAATTTATACTTTAAAACATCATTAACAAATTTTATGGAACTGCTGTCATCATCAGCATCATATGGATCGGAAGCTATATATGCACCGCTTAGAAATATTTTTCCACCTGAGTTTAGATATTCTTTTATCTTTGACTGTATTCCATCGGAAAATACTTCAAACTTTTTATGATTCCGGTATTTTGGCATAGGTGTCTTTTTCTGTTCACCAAAAATGATATCTACAAATCTGTAATTATTAAGATTTGTTTTGCCGGATAAAACAGAAGCCATACTTGCAGAGCAAAATGACATTCCATTTATAAAGATGGATTTTCCATGGACATATGAAAAATCAAATGTGTTGCCAGCAATAATTTCAGTTTCGTAGTTCGAACTGCTTGCGCCGTGACCGGGTTTATCGTCTGTTTCCCATTCGGATTCAGGATTAAAATTATATTGAGAGCCTGTATAGCCAATATCATAAATGTATGGTACCCCTTCATCAACAAAATCCATAAACCCGGAAAAATCTTTAGATTCCAAACTGGCTGCAGGAGCAACCCGGTTAAAACCATTAACAATTAATGCCGTTTCAGAGTTCTCACCGATCCATCCAACTGATAATATTTCAGATGGAAAACTCTCGCCTCCTTTGTTAACCGCCGTAACTTTAAAGCTGTATATTCTTCCGGCTTCAATATTTTCAATTAATAATTCCTGAGAATTTACATCTATTCCGTTGTCAAATCCTCCATCATCAATTCTTGTGTAAACAATATACTTATCAGGAACAGCGGTAGGTTCAAGTTCATCATTTGCTAACTTCCAACTCAGATATATTTTTCCATCACTTTGCAGGACAGCCGAAAAATCTGAAACTGGTAATGGCTGTACTACGAATTCATAATCAAATTGATATGATAAAAATTTAAGTATGCCTTTATAAATTGCACGTGAAGCATCAAACCTGAATGATGGATCTAGAGCAAATTTCATATCAAAGAAATTCTGGTGCGAAAGAAGCTCCAATAGCATCGACGGAAAATTAGGTCTTGCGGCTTCACTGTACATTGAATTCATAAGCTGTCTGCGAGTCCAGACCGAATCATATTTGAATCGCAGATCATCAACAATTTGTGTCTGTACAATATCAGATAAATCCCGGTTAGCCAGTCTTGAAACGCTATCCGGAAATATATGTAGCGAGTCCAGCCCCGGAATGCTGTAGATCATCAGCGTTCCAATAACTGTATCGCTGCGTGTAATACCTGCATCTGTATGCCATGCAAGTGAAGCATCTATGGGAATACCTAATCCTCTCTCATCTTTCTTATTATTAGGTCCGAATGGATTTCCATATAAATAATTTCCATACTCGGCACGTGATTGATAATCATCTTTATAATCATCTGAATCATCATTCAGGTTGTAAACCAGAGTATCCGGCATACCGGCATACTGAAGCCAGTATCGAGCGCCTTCCATAAATTTAGCTCTGCCGCTGGTTTGCCCGTTCCGTTCAACAATTCCCATTCCGCCACCGAATCGAACAGCATCTGCTGATACAATTTTATCGTTCTCACTGCTCCGGTTTGAAAGTAAAACACCCTGTTCATCAAATCGACCTTTAAGGAATTTGAACTTTCCGAGGTAAATCCATGTATTACCGCCTATTTGTTGATTAACATTAAATTTCGTTATACCACCGGAATGATAAACTTCATACAATGCATCACTTACATTATTGTCTGAAGATTTATATGATATATAAACCGCATACTCGCCTGTTTCCGGAATATCCGGCAGCCAATGAACCGTAGCTGTTTCATTTACAGATGAATTAGTAAACCTGCTTGTTCCCATTTTAAATGGATTTTCACTTCCGGATAATACTCTTGATTTCATCCCAAAGCCGGGTTCAACATCACTTTTCCAATTATAGTCACCGGTTGAATGTTCAATATACGAAGTTGAATTATCGGTATCATTATCAACAATAACTTCATTTACCTGAACATCTCTTTCGCGGGGAACAAAAACGTTAGCACCTGCATTTTCGAGCATAGGTATCAGGTATGGAATTGTAAAGGATGCTGGAAGAAGGTCCTCTATAATTTGAAAGAGTCTTGGTCTTTGCCACATCCAGGTTTTTTCAGCATTGTTATAATACCATCCGTGGCTGTGCCATAGCAGTATATTCGTTTTATCTAATCCATTTGTTGCTGAATATTTTTTATCCAGATTTTTTACAACCGGAATTCTGTCGTATGGTTTTTGTGATGATATTCTGTTATTGTCAACCTGATCAGCATCCCTGCGGAAATAATTCGGTATTAGTTGTTCAATAGGATAATTCATAGATGAAAGATTGAAATGAAAATCAGTAAACCTTTCTCCGAATATCTGTTTACACTCAAGGTAAATTCGACTAACATTATCATCTCTTAATGCAATGAAAGAAAAGTCCCTATTGAAATTAATATTTATTACTTTTGCCGTATAATCAACATTTATAGACTCAACTTTTGTATTGCGTGGAAGATTATTATTTATTTTGAACGAGTTAAAGTTTTCCAGGAAATTGTCTTTCTTTAACAAAAAACTCTCTTCCAGGGTTAACTCTTTGGTAGTTGAGCAGGTGATGATGAAAATTGGCAGGACAAATACAATAAAAAATAGTCGCTTTTCCATATGAATAAAAATAAATAACGAAAAATAAAAGAGGCTGTTTTAATAGTCCGAAATATCAGGTAGCCGCAACTTTTAAGTTGTGAATTTGTTTAATTTACGCAAGCTAAAGCTTGCAGCTACACAGAAAAAATTGCTTTTGAAACAGCCTCATGATAAAATTATTTACTATTACGACAATTGTCGTTATTTAATGAGTATCATCTTCTTAGTTGAATGAAAATCAGTTCCGTTATTTCCAACAGCAGAAAGTTTGTAATAGTATATTCCACTTGATAATTCAATACCAACATTTGAACTGCTGAATTCATATTCATGCCTTCCGGCATTTAATTCTGTATTAACTACTTCAGCAACCTGTTGACCAATGGTATTGTATATTATTAGTTTCACAGAAGCATCCACAGGAAGTTCAAAAGTAAATTTAGTTGATGGATTAAACGGATTAGGATGATTTTGATTAAGTATAAATGTAGTAGGAGTTGCTACATCTACATTTATCACATTTGAGTATTCGTACGTTCCATCATAATCAATTTGTTTGAGTCGGTAATAAATTGTTCCGACAGAAAGTTGATAATCAGTAAATGTGTACTGATTCGGATCTGTAGTTGTACCTTTGCCTTCAATAAATGCTACTGCTTCAAAATTATTTTCATCAAAACTTTTTTCTATACTAAATCCACTGTTATTAGTTTCACTTGCAGTTTTCCACTTAAGGGTTATGCCATTTACAGATTTTTCTGCTGTAAATGAAACCAGTTCTACAGGAATCGCTTCCGAAATTGTGAAATTAACGTTTGAAATATCGAAGAAGACATTACCGACAGCTTGAACCTTAATTCGTGCTGTTGTCGATTCATGATCTGGCAAAACAACATCCTGATTTCCGTCATTTGGTGTACCGGAAGCTAATGTATATTGGTAAGTCTGTCCTCCATCTACTGAAAGAAGTATATTTACATTAGAAACACTGACCGGTGATGCATTGGTATTTGCAACATCCCAGGTTACATTAACCGTTGATAATCCAGGCAGTGTTACATTAGTATTCGGATATGTAACAAGGAACGGACCGGCAGCCGCTGTAACTGCAAAATTCACCTGTGCATAATCTACGCCACCGGCTAACGGCTGGTTATCCCTTACCACTAATCTGAATTTCAGGTTTCTTGAATAAGATGGTAATATCTCACCTATTGTTTGTGTATTGTTTAACAGGTTTTGTAATCTAGGAAAAATTCTTGTTGGAGAAGTAACCGGGTTGAATACTCTGAATATTGGTGCATCACCACTCGGAGTATTCGGATGACCGGCGGGCCCGAGATCCCATTCTTCCCAGCTATACACGAGTGGATGTCCATTAGGATCAACCGCTGAGCCAGTCAATTCAAATGGAGTGTTTATTGGAATTGTAAATCCACCTGCCGGAACGGTTACTATTGGAGGATTATTTCCTGTATTCGTTATAGCGGCACAACCATTACCGCTTCCAAAATTTGTGTATGCTACAATTTCGTCGAAACTTGCAACATGAAAATAAGGATCGCTGTTATTCTGTAAGTTCTGAGGGCTGCATATACCTGCATAAGCCATTATGGTTGAACCGCTTCCGGGTTCATACGCAGTAGAAGGATTTCTGTTGCTTCCGGAACAGCTTCCAGCACTTCCATTAAAAGTATGATTAGCTCCATACTGATGACCCATTTCATGGGCAACATAATCAATATAAAAAGGATCGCCAATTGGCTGTGGCAATCCGGTAACTCCGCGTGCCTTTAATCCTGCTCTGCACACTACACCGAGACCGGCAACACCGCCACCGCCTGTACTAAAAACATGACCTACATCATAGTTTGCGTTTCCAATAACAGCATCAAGATTACTTTGATTTTGTGTTAACATAGTAACGCCGTTGTTATTTGTATAAGGATCTGTGTTTGGGTCGGTATAGATAATCAAATTATTGTTAGCCACAAGTTCCATTCTGATAGCTAATTCTGTTTCGTAAACGCCTGTTACCCTATTGACCGCTGTTACTACAGCAGCTAATCCTAATGGCACAGTTCCACCATGAAAAGCCGTATACTCACCTGTAGTTGCACAAGCAAGTCTGTAAGTTCTTAACTGCGGTCCGGTTGGAGTATCGAGCCCGCCTTCAAGCAGAAAGTTCATTTCATCAATTATGTTTTCATCAAGGATCACTTCACAATCACGATCAAAACCTTTTTTAACAAAATCGGAAACATAGTAACTGATATAATTCTCAATATCTCCCTGGTTGTGCGGATCTATAAAATAACTGCCGTTTACAGTGCGCACCATAGCATGAAATCCATGTGGAGTAAAATCAAACCTTACCCAGGCATAAGGATCATCAATACCTCTTCCAACAAACGTTTTTATTTCCGGAAAGTCGGCAGCCAACCCCTCTTCCATTACTGGTGATTCAACAAAATAAAAACTGTTGAGTGAACCATCCGGCACCGGGAGACTAATCATCGTTTGAGATTGACTAAGCGGCGTAACTTTTTCCATTGGTGCTGAACTTAAGAGATTCTGCATAGTTGCAATATTCAATTTAATTGTCCGGTAGGATAAAGGTGTAATTAATCTACTGCCGGTCAATTCAATTGAAGATTCCTGAATATCCTCCCAAAGCACAGAATTAAAACCTTGAGCTGCCAATGTTGAGCTAAATAAAATTATGAAGTACAAGGAAAGGCTGAACATTTTGAGTCTGTAACAAGGATGAAAACAGAGTAAGTTTTTTTTCATTATAGACCTCCTTTAAATAATAAATATTATTATAAAATCAATTACTCTAAGTTTAATAACTTAATGCTTAATCTGTAGTTTTAATATATAAAGAAATGTTCAGATAGAAAATAATTATTAAAAAAAAAGCCGTTCAATTTGAACGGCTTTGTTGAAAATTCATTATAAGAATCTTTAATTACCAAATACGTTTGGTTCTCCGTTAATGTGCAGAGTCTTGTCTATAATGTTACCCTGATTATCAATAACTCCGATATGACATGTAGCGCATTCATTTAAAGCAAATGGCTGATGCCCTGCTGGTGGAATACCATGACAGGAACCACATTGTGCCTGTGAACCGTTTACAATATTCCAAATAACTGCAACATTATTTCCAGTCATTGTTGGAGCAGTATATAAACCAGGATAATCAGAAGAATCTCTATAAAAAGTAAAATTACCATGACAGTATGTATTTGCACAGGTGTTGTCGCCAAAATCATAAGTTGGTGATACACCCTGTTGAATAGCTAATCTGCCGAAAGTGATCTCCGCCAGCCCGTCATCACCTAAATGGGTTTCCGCGTACATAGAAGATGGAAATATATGACATGATGAACAACGGATATTATCACCTAAATTATTTTCGTATAAATGAGCGACATGTGCACCAACACCCGGATCGGATGTAGTGATAGCGCCGTTTAATGCCCTGGGAGGTGCTATCCTGGATGGATCAGCAAAATCACCATGACAGGTGTTGCATGCTTCAGGTCCGTTATTGCCTGTATGACAGGTTAAACACGAAGGTGAGGTTATTCCACCGGAGTAATCACTTGCGTGACAAGTTCCGCAATTTCGCATATCCCATGCAAAATTTACAGCTAAAAACTTTCCATGAAAATCCGGTGAGTTAGGATTATTAATGCCTTCTTTATGAACATTAACTGTTGGATGGCAATCTGATGTAGCGCAACTGTATTTTGCAGTTCCTCCGGTATAATCTGCTGCGTGACATTGCTGACATTCAGCCAATTTATTCAAACTATTGGCTACAAGTTTGCCATGAAAATCCGGTGACTGAGGATTAAATACATCCTCACCATGAAATCCCGGTGAATCCGGTGTAGTTATATCTTCTTTCAGATCGCTGCAGCTTATTATTACTGCTGATAAAATAAAAGCTATTATGAATATTATTGAATTCTTCATTTATATTCCGTCATTAATTTCGATTATATACCGTGACAATAATTACAGAAACCTGCTGATACAGGAGACTGCGGAGTTGCACTTGTATGGCAGTTATAACAAACTGAACCCATACTGTCATGCCAATCACCTCTTTCACTGCTCATAAATCCGCGTAAATGTGTTTTGGGATTTGTGCCTTTAATTCCGTCACTATCATGATGACAGGTGATGCAGGTAGGATCGGCACCATTTACATCGTGGCATGATGCACATCTTTCAATATCTCTGCGGGCAAGTGATGCATGCTCACCGCCGCCTGTACCAACACCAATAGTTTTAAAATCAGGTTTAAGGTGAGAAGCCGGTAGAATTCCTCCTAAAGCATAATCACCCGAGCCTTCGGGGAAGTGGCAAGATGCACAGAAAGTTTCCACCTGATGGCAGGTCTGACAATCGGACGTTTTACCTTTTAAATCAATACCGTGAGTAAAACGGTAATTGAGATCATGCACTCTAGTTAAAGCCTGTTGTCTAACACCATCCACAAAATTTCTGGGTGAATAGGGCTGATAAAAATTATCAGGCATATTATTTTCGGTTATGCCTGTTGTTGCAATGTGACAATCGCTGCAGCTCTGGTTATCGTGACACATCATACAATTTGCATCAAACTCAGTTGCTGAAAATTTATGTGTCCGCATAAAACTAACAACTTTGTGATCCACAGGAAGAAGGTTCGCTGTACTGATATGACATGATTCACATGCATTGGATGCTACCGAAATATCATTATGGCAAGAGTAACACTGCTCCATCGGCGGATTATGTCCCGCAGCCTGAAAAGAATAATCAACATCTTCTAATCCCTGATGACAATCCATACATTCCATTTCAGAATTGTTAAGATGGAAACTATGATCAAAAATCATTTCCGGTTTTTTCTGGATCAAAGCCTCATACTTATCTTCATAATGACATGTACTACATTCATCTGAGTTATCA
Organism: Ignavibacteriaceae bacterium; assembly: GCA_046484705.1. Lineage (GTDB taxonomy): Bacteria > Bacteroidota > Ignavibacteria > Ignavibacteriales > Ignavibacteriaceae > JAGXRK01. The sequence goes on from JAWOIK010000283.1 coordinate 15,849, forward strand.
ACCTCATGACAACTTACACAGTTATCATGATTCGGAAATAGTCTGTCATTCAGACTTGAAGCGTTTTCAACAGCAGAATGACACTCCTGGCAGCTTACCAGTTCAGAATGAAGTTTATGTGAGAATTTAATAATTCCATCATTTGCCGGACTGAAATTTAAAACCCCGTATGAATTAAAGGCAGAGAACATTAAAAAGAGTAATGCGGCCGATAATATGATTATATATACTTGTTTTATTTTCATAATACTGTATTCGTTATAAATTTAAATTGAACCAGTGGTTTAGCTTGAATAATAATCTCAGATCATTTTTATAGATTTTATTATTCATGAATTGCGCCTGAAGATCGAATGATAAAGCTCTCATTGGTCTGTAATTTATTCCTGCCAACAGCGATATAAGATCATTCGCCTCATCTGTAGATGAGAGCTTATAATTTGTAAATGAAATCCCAAGAGATGGAGTAAATAGTCCATCAAGGAATGAATATGCAGAATAAAGAGAAAGTGCATCCATCTCACCGGCATATCCAAATGTTTTACGATAATTCAATGATCCATATTTTGTAGCTACACCCAAACCCGCCCTGCTTGAGTTATCATCTTTATAAGTTACATAGCCGAATTTTCCTATAACTGTAAAATTCTCATCGATTCTATAGTCGCCGCCAAGTTCAATTTCCTGAGAGTTACCGAAATCAAAAACAGAAAAAATAGAATTATATCTTATTCTTGGTTCTCTGAAATTGTAATAGACATTAATGCCCAGATCTTCAATCTGTTCATACCTTGCATCTGCTTCAATTTTTGAAGTTTGACTATAGTTAATATCATAATCATATCTTGTATCAATTGAGACAAGATCTTTCATATAAAATGAAGCTTCCCCGGACAGGAATTCATACTGATTGGATTTACTTTCGATGAGCACCTGAATTGGATTAAGAGAGGGATCAAGTCTTTGCGCCAAATAATCCATCGGTTTGAAATTTTTATTAATATATCCAATTGCAAACCTGAAATTATCAAGAGCCGATGTACTAAGTTTTCCACCAAGAACATAATTGTCTTCCCAGTTTTCAATTAATTCTAATTTCTGGTATGCCGGAACATTTGCGCCGTAGAAACCGGATAACTGGAAATCATATTTTTTAAGAACCAGGGAAGCCCCATCGTAAATTCCTCCTGCAACACTGTTGAACAACGGCTGTCTTCCGAGTTTAAATGTTGCCAACTCAAGAATATTTCGAGCCTCCAGGTACAGATTATAAAATCTAAGCCTTGGATCGTCAATCATTTCTTTTGCAAAATCGTGTTCCAAATTAAGGTAAGATCTAACGGAGAAATTCTCATAGTTCAAATTTAGATTTAACATCTGATATGTTCTGAGATGGGTTTGAGAAACATCACTTGTGTCAAATCGTTCAAAACTATAGAGCGAACTGGAGAATCTTCCGTTTATGTTCTGAGCATATACAAGGGCTGATATGGAGAACACTAAGCAGATGAAGATTATTTTTTTCATATTACTCTACTTTTACTGTAACAAGATGTATAATATTAGTCCTTTTTAACCGGGTGTTTAATTAATTCCCAGGCTGCGTTGATATCAATATCAACAAATGTTGGGCTTTCAACATTATGACAGCCAATGCAGAAATCATCAAGATTTTCGTGGTGAATCAAACCATTCTCAATAGATTTTTGCCTGTCTTTCATAATGCTCATTGCTTTGTAATCAGAGCCCGGTCCATGACAGGTTTCACACTGAACACCGTCTTCAATACTAAATTTAGCACCGAGTAAAGATTCATCCACATTGTAACCGGATGCATGACATTTTAAACAGTCTTCGGTTTCAACCGCAGGAGTTGTAAATCCTTTTTCTTTTGCTATCTGGTCTGCTTCAGCAGTTTTAAGTGTTTCATAGGCTTTGGAATGTTTACTGTTTTGCCAAATTGAAAGCTGCTGACCCTGCTTTTCAGTTTTATGACACATTGCGCAATCTTTTACACCTATGAATGAATGCTGGCTCTGAGCCTGGAGTGTGAACATGGATAGAAGAAAGAATGTTGCTAAGTAAAAATATTTGTTAAACCACATAACTTCTCCTCTGTATATAATGTTAAAAAAAACCTTTTAAAATATATGAAGAATTTTCTTAAAAGGAACTAATGCCACTGTGTTTTAAAAAATTCTTTTATATAACTCCGATACTTTTTGTCGTATATTAACTGATGAAAAAAATGATAGCTTTGTGAAAATATTTTTTTACTTTTGTTTTTTAAACTTAAATCATTTTATAAGGCTATTATATAAGAGTCATATTACAAATTGGTTTTTACCAAAGTAAAATTTAACTAATAACAGGTTCTTCCATAGCGGATGATAATTGAGAAATTTATCATTACAAACTTTTATATATTTTATTATTTTAGAATAGACATACATTAAAAAATGAATCAAGAAAAACGGGAAATGCAGAAATCAGATATTGAAAAATTTATTTTTGTTAAATCATCAGCTATTCATGGCAATGGAATATTTACATCAGTTGATATTCCATCCGGTACACCAATTCTAAACATTTCCGGTGAAGTTATTTCCGGTGATGAATGTGAGAGGCGTGAAGAAGAAGAGAATAATGTTTATATATTCTGGAATGGTGATGATAGTTTTATAGACACTTCAGCAACAAATAAAATAAAATACATAAATCATAATTGTAATTACAATTGTGACGTTGTGGAATCAAATAGTGATCAATTAATTCTGGTGGCTACAAAAAAAATATCTTCAGGTGAAGAATTAACTATTGATTACGGATATGAAGAAATTTATGAATCGTGTACCTGCGTTGTATGTGACAATAAAAATAAGTGAAAAGAAATTATATAACGGGAGCTAATTTCTTAGCTGCAAGTTTTGCATTTTTCCTATCCATATCCGTAAGATATCTTTTTCTTATTCTTATACTCTGAGGAGTCACTTCCACAAATTCATCATCACTTATCCATTCAATTGCCTGCTCAAGAGTTAAAATTCTTGCGGGCTCAAGTCGGATGGCTTCATCTGCGCCAGAGGCTCTCATATTTGTAAGTTGCTTGGTTCTGGTTACATTTACGAACATATCGTTACTCCGGCTGTTTTCGCCAACCACCATTCCTTCATAAACTTTTGTACCCGGTTCAATAAAGAATTCTGTCCGTTCCTGGAGTTTATACATTGCATACGCAGATGCAATACCGCCCTCCATTGCAACAAGAGCACCTCGTGTTCTAACCGGTATATCGCCCTTAAATGGTTCATAACCATGAAAATTATGATGAAGAATTCCTGTTCCTCTTGTATCTGTAAGAAACTCAGACCGGTATCCTATTAAACCCCTGGCTGGTATAATAAACTCAAGCCTTACATTCTGGTTAAATGTAACCATGTTTTTCATTTCACCTTTTCTCTTTCCCAGCTTCTCAATAATTACTCCTACATATTCCTCGGGAACATCAATTATAAGATGTTCCATAGGTTCAGATAAAACATCAATAATTCTTTTCATAATTACCTGAGGACGGCTGAGTTGAAGTTCATACCCCTCACGCCTCATATTTTCGATAAGGATTGCCAGATGAAGTTCGCCTCTGCCACTTACTTTGAACGCATCCGGTGAATCTGTCATTTCAACGGAAAGGCTTACATTGCTTTTAAGTTCCTTTGACAGTCTTTCACTTATATTCCGGGTAGTTACATACTTCCCTTCCAGCCCGGCTAAAGGGGAATTATTAACAATAAAGTTCATCGATATTGTAGGCTCATCTATCTGGGTAAATTCGAGTGGTTCAGCATTCAGCGGACTTGCAATTGTATCAGAGATATCAACGTCCTCAAGTCCGGCAATTGCACCGATATCACCAGCAAAGATTTCTTCAGCTTCAATACGTTTTATATTTTCAAAAGTATATAACTTTGTAATTTTTGCGTTCGATCTGTGACCTTCACGTGTTATTACAACAACCTGATCACCTGCTTTTAGAGATCCGCTGTGAATTCTTCCAATTCCAATCCTGCCAAGATAATCATTATAATCAATGGCAGAGATAAGCATTCTGAAAGGTTCATCTAATTTATTAGCTGGTTGAGGAACTGTTTTAATGATCACTTCAAATAACGGGATAAGGTCTGTACTTTCATCATTAAGATTGATTTTTGCAATACCCAGTTTTGCAATAGTGTAAACGAACGGAAAGTCTAATTGTTCATCTGTTGCGCCTAAAGAAACAAATAGATCAAATACCTCATTTAAAACTTCATTGGGTCTGGCATCTTTCCTGTCTATCTTATTTATAACTACAATTGGCTTTAACCCCAACTCAAGAGATTTTTTAAGTACAAATTTTGTTTGAGGTAAAGGTCCCTCGGCTGCATCGACTAAAAGTAGAACACTGTCAACCATTCGTAAAGTCCGCTCAACTTCTCCACCAAAGTCGGAGTGCCCGGGAGTATCAATAATATTTATTTTTACATCTTTGTAATGAACGCTTAAATTTTTAGCAAGAATGGTTATACCTCTTTCACGTTCAATGGCGTTTGAATCCATTACCCTGTTTTCAATCTGCTGGTTGGAACGAAAAGCTCCTGTTTGAGAAAGCATATAATCAACCAAAGTCGTTTTTCCATGATCAACGTGTGCAATTATGGCAATATTTCTGAGATTCATAAATCCTTATTCTATCAAATGTTATAAAATTTAGGCGCTAAATATAGAGATGTAACAAGGCAGATACAATCAGATAAATGGTGGATGGATTGCAAATCACAATAGTACAAAAACCTTATTGTTGAAAGATGAAGAGTTAAGGTTTTTATATCTATAATCAGAATTACTTTTTAAGTTTCCGTTAATTCATACATCCATCAACCAAAACAATTCCAATCATCCGGGATAATTTAAATTGAACATGAACCTTACTCTGAACTTCCGGTGACCATTATGTTATTATCTGTGTATGAAGTGCAATCTCTTCTAAAATGGAAGTAACCTTGAGGCAATTTTTTAATGAACCTGAATAAACAATCGCTTTCCCTTTTACATGAACTTCAAATGCAAATCCACGGGCCTGCTCATATGTACATTTTACAGCTTTAATCAGTTGTGTGATTACTTCATCAAATGTATGCCAGTTGTCATTATAAAGCACAACCCTGCTGGACTGAGTAATATCTGTTTGTTCATCCTCTATAATTTCTGGCTGCGGTACTTCTTTTTGATCTAATTCCATAATGTCAAAATGTTTAGTGTTAATTATAAAAAAAATTGATAAAAATTCAATTGTTTTAAAATATATTTATAAATGGTGATTACTCATACTTGACAGAATTGCTTTTAGATGCATGCATGATTATATTTTTGCTTAAAATAACAATGTATTTGCGGAGGTTGAATGAAAATAGCAGTATGCGTCAGTCATGTTCCCGACACTGCTACGAGAATTAAAATCGGATCTGATAACAAATCAATAGATCCTAATGGTGTAACATACGTATTAAATCCGTATGATGAATTCGCTGTTGAGGAAGCATTAAAGCTCAAAGAAAAATTGAATGGCTCACCTGAAGTAATATTAATCAGTGTTGGAAATGATTCAAATAAAGAATCACTCCGAAAGGCACTAGCTATGGGCGCTGATTCAGCAATTTTATTAAAATCCGACCAGCCAAGAGATTCAATCGGAATTGCTTCGGCACTTTCTGAGGAAATAAAGTCAATCGGATGCGAAGTTGTCTTTCTTGGTAAACAGTCAGTCGATTTTGATAACTCAATAACAGGTCAGTTGACCGCAGAAATGTTGGGTTTTAATTGCATTTCGGTTGTAGTTTCATTATCTATTGAGGGAAATAAAGTTATAGCTGAAACCGAAGTTGAAGGCGGGCGTGAGGTTGTTGAAGCTGAGTTACCAATTGTTATTACAACTCAGAAAGGATTGAATGAACCCCGATATGCTTCGCTGAAAGGTATAATGGCTGCAAAGAAAAAAATCATTGAAGAAAAACCTGCCACTGATTACAACAATCTTACTGAAATTATCTCAATGTCTTCACCCCCTCCAAAACAACCGGGAAGAATAGTAGGAACTGACAGCAGCGCTGTACCCGAATTAGTTCGCTTATTAAGAGAAGAAGCAAAAGTTATTTAAAGGAAATCAAATGTCAAATAAAATTTTAGTAGTTCTGGAACAAAGAGAAAAGTTAGTTAAAAAATCAAGTTATGAAGCATGTTTCGTCGGTGCATCTATTGCAAAAGAATTAAACTCCGATGCTGAAGCAGTAATTGCTGGGAATGAAATTTCAAACCTTCCGGATGTTGCAAAATATGGAGTGGGTAAAATTACTCATCTAAAAAGTTTACAGTTTGAAAATTATACTTCATCAGGTTACAGTAAAGCTATTGCTGATTTTGCAAAAGAAACGGGTGCTGTCTACATCCTGCTGCCTAACACATCAATGGGAAAAGATCTTGCACCAAGATTGGCGGTAAAGTTAAACGCAGGCTGTATAATGGATGCAGTTAATTTTGAATTTGAAAATAATGAGCTACTACTAACACGACCTGTTTATGCAGGCAAAGCGTTAATAAAAGTTAAATTTCTTAGTAGTGTAAAAGTGTTCACATTAAGACCAAATGTATTTAAAGCCATAGCCGACCCATCCAACCCGGAAGCAGCAATTTCTGTTAGAGAAATAGAGGCTCCGGATATTTCTGCAAGAGTTACTTCATTTAAAAAAGCTGAAGGGAAATTAGATGTTGCCGAAGCAGATATAATAGTTTCCGGCGGTCGAGGGTTAAAAGGTCCTGAGAATTTTCACCTCATCGAAGAATTAGCAGAATCATTAGGCGCGGCAGTAGGTGCATCCAGGGCAGTGGTTGATGCCGGATGGAGATCGCACAGAGAACAAGTTGGTCAAACAGGTAAAACTGTTTCTCCAACTCTTTATATCGCTTGCGGAATCTCGGGAGCAATACAGCATCAGGCAGGAATGTCCTCATCTAAATATATTGTTGCTATAAATAAAGATAAAGATGCACCGATTTTCAATATTGCAGATTATGGAATTGCCGGCGATGTATTTGAAGTTCTTCCAAAACTAACAGAAGAAATCAAAAAAATAAAATCTTAAAATTAACCTGGTGAAATATTGCAAAAAATTCAGTGTGAAATATTAGGTTTATCCACAAGCCCGGCAACTGGCGGGGCTTATGCCATTTTATTGAAAGAATTGAACGGTGTAAGACGGCTTCCGATTATCATTGGAGCTTTTGAAGCTCAAGCCATAGCACTTGAGATTGAAGGGATTAAACCACCACGTCCGCTTACTCATGATCTTTTGAAACAGCTTATTGATAACCTGGGTGCAAATGTGCTGGAAGTGATAGTTGACGAACTGAGAGAAAATACTTTTTATGCTAAAATCATTCTTGAGGTATCCGGACTTTCAAATGAGATTGATGCAAGACCAAGCGATGCAATTGCATTGGCAGTCCGGGCGGATGCACCAATATTTGTTTCGGATCTTGTAATGGAAACCGCCGCTTTTATTCCCACCGAGGAGAATGATGCAGAGAAAACTTCCGGTCCAATAGATGATGCAGGAGAACAAATTCCGACCACAAAGGAAACACAACTAGCCGCGCTGCAGGATAAATTAAGAGAGGCGATAGATCGTGAAGAGTATGAAAGAGCTGCAAAATTAAGAGATGATATAAAAAGACTGACGAGAGATAATTAGTTGAAAACGGATTTGCCGATCTCACATTCCATGCATCTTTGTTTTATACAATACCCACGGAATAATTCAATCATACCCTGATGAAGTATACTTTCTAATTTACCTGAACTTAAGCCTAACACATTACTTACATCATCTACAAGTTTATTACTTTCTTTTTGTTTATAGTTAACATATACATTGAGAACCTTTTCTGCATTATCTCTGTTTTCAAACAAATCAAAATATAACGACATCATTGGTAAAATTATATTAATAATAATCTCATCCGCACGTGCCAAACCAAGAAAATATTTTATTTTGGATTTAACCGGTTTATTAAAATTAAAATGGCTTGCCCAGTAGCCTTCACCTTTAATAATAACCATATTCCTTAACCTGGATATCAGCTTATTAATTTCTGTGATCCCTTCAAATGAATTTATTAATCTATGCACAAGATTTTTTTCTGTTATCAGGTTTAGCATTCTTGCACCCGCTGCTATCCTAACAGTAGGAAAATTCTGCGGTCTTAAACGGAAGAAGTTCCAATCCGACTGGTTTAAAGTTTCACCGTCATATAAGGTTCTGATTTCAGCCCAGGTTTCAACGAGCGATCTTAAATATTCGGAAGTTTCTTCGTCGGCTATTTGATCAACCGAAGGAATTAAACCGCTGATATTGAATAAAATGCTTTCGAATGATTTTATATTCCTTTGAGTCGGATTTAATGATTCAATGAATTTAATGTCAGCAGCACTGCTTAATCTTAACATTATGTTTTTATTTTTAACGTATCCAAGTGCTTCAAAAACCTGTTCATAAAATAACTGCTGCCATATATTTTTATTTTGAAACTCCTCTGAAGCGAATTGCTTCTTTTTAATTTCATTTTCAAAATCATACTTAACAACAGGTTCTTTGAATTGGTTATTTTGCAGAATTATAAGTTCCTTCAACCGGTGAAGAAATTTTTCACACTTTTTCCGATGTCTTAACAAACCGAATTCTTTTAAGTAGTTGTGTTTAAACTGAAAATCAATGTCTGCACTCAAACCGGTGCAGGGCATCCTCAATTTATCCTCTTCCCGCACTAATTTCAGATGATCAATCAATTTTTTTCTGATGGGCTGATTAAGATATTTCTCTAACACAATTGAGTGAACTTTACGTCCGCTCTGTGTTGTAACATAGCCGTGGTGAGATTCGTCAGATAAGGCAATATGGAGTATAAGTTTATTATACCGTTTATTCAGATGATGACCGTGCGCCCGCCAATCGGATTGGAAATTATCAATTTCCACATCTCCATTAAATGTAAGGTTTCCAATTCTGATCCGTGCATTATGAAAATCCGGACCTGCCATATCATTATTTTTATGACCCGGATCTATTATTTCAATGTCTAACCCATCAGAAGAAGTAAAGCCATTTGTATAATCCTTCTCCTGCCAGATCCGATAAATAACTTCTTCAGGAATTCTGGATTTATTTGTTATCATACAGTTTAGCTATATTGATTGTCTAATAATACCATTGCCAAGTTATAAAATATTAAAAAAAATACAAGATACTCTAAATGCACTACTTCAATAGATAATTGGAACGCTGCACAAATATTTTGTATAAGATTTTAGTATTGTGATTTCTTAATGAAAGAATATTGAATTTTATTCATCAAAGAATATTAAGAACAGATAAATTCAACCGTTCGATCTCAATCTGTGCGGTTCTGTCAAAACTTTCAGATGAATCTTTATAGATAATTCCCCGGCTCAGATTGATCAAATAATTTTTCCTGTCATGATCACGAAAAGTTTCAATTATATCCTCCAACTTTCCACCTTGTGCACCAACTCCCGGTAACAGTACCGGCAGTTCATCAATTAAATCCAGGTTAGATTTAAGTTCATCAATTTTTGTAGCGCCAAATACAATTCCACAATTTTTCCCGGAATTCCAATTCTTAACGGAGCTAATTACTTTTTGATAAAGGAAGATATCATCCTGTAATTTTAATTTCTCAAAGTCATCAGCACCCGGATTGGAGGTTAACGTTAGTATAAAATTTAATTTTTCAGAATATTCAAGGAATGGTGAAATTGAATCGTAGCCCATATATGGATTGAGAGTTATTGAATCAAACCCGAATTGATTAAAAACTGCATGCGCATATTTTTTTGAGGTGTTTCCAATATCACCTCTTTTCGCATCACCAATAGTTAGAATATTTCCCGGAATATATTTAAGTGTTTCCTCAAGATTTTTTAATCCACTAATACCCTCAGATTCGTAAAATGCAAAATTTAATTTGTATGCAGCCGTAAAATTCTTTGTGGATTCAATTATTCTTCTGTTAAACTCCAACACGGGATTAGATTCTTTTAAAACTGATTTGGGAAGTTTAGCCGGATCGGTATCTAACCCAACGCAAATAAATTTATTGCTATTATTTGCATCAATTAATTTTTGAAGTGCGTTCATATCAGGTATAATTTTTTCTGTTTCTATAAATATTTGCTGCAATACCCAGCATAAAAACATTAACTAACAGCGAGCTGCCACCATAACTTACAAAAGGAAGAGGGATACCTATTACCGGAAACAGTCCTATAACCATCCCGATATTTATCAGATAATGAATGAAGTATACCGATAATATTCCAATTACGAGTAAACTTAGATATTCGTCTTTTGTAGATGAAGCAATTTTAAGCAATCTGATAAAAAGCAGCGTAAATAGACCAAGTACTAGTACAGAACCAATGAATCCAAATTCTTCACCAATAACGCAATAAATAAAATCCGTCCATTGTTCCGGAATGTACTGAAGTTGTGTTTGATTACCAGAGAGAAATCCCTTACCGAACATACCTCCAGAACCAATGGCTACTATAGCCTGTATCGAATTATATCCTGAGCCAAGAGGATCTGTCATTGGGTCAATGAAAGCCTGTATCCTTTTTTGTTGATGCGGACTGAATGCATGGTAAACGTAATCTGCAAAAAATCCGGCAGCAAGGTTTAGCGCAAATACTGAAGCTGAAAAGAAAAGATTTTTTCTGAAAAGCAGTAATACAGTAATAACCACAATTATGGATCCGATAAAAGGATATGTTCCGAAAAGAGATGCAACTGCTACAAATCCGGGTGAGAGAACAACGAATAGTCCAAACAAACTAATACCCTTCCAGAAAATAAGCACAAGAATTACTGCAACGAATACAATGGATGTACCAAGATCAGGCTCCATAAGCACAAGAAATACTGGTACTAAACCTATTGCAATAGCAATAACAATATCTTTGAAGGATTCTATGTCTGTATTTTTCCTGCTTAAAAATGAAGCAAGAGCCATTATCACACCTAGTTTTGCTAGTTCAGAAGGTTGAAATCCTACAGGTCCAAGTATTAACCAGCTCTTTTGTCCTGAGATTGTTTTACCGGCTGTTATTACAGCTAATAGTAAAAGTAAAGATGTGAAATAAACTGGTAAAGATAATAATTTAAATGAGTTGGGCGGAATAAAGTATACTATTATAAAAACTATAAAAGAAATAACACTCCAGGCAGCCTGTCTTTCAAAATTGCCTGAAGCCGTCGGATGACTTATAGTCGAGCTATAAATTGCAATCAACCCGATAAGAATTAATAGAAGTGCTGGAATGAATAATCCAAAATCAAATTTATCACTTAATTTATAATCAACGCGCAATTTCAACCCCCGCAATTTTGTCATCCCCTAATGATTTTTTTATTTGTTCATCACCTGGTTTACTTTTTAATAAATATGCTTCAAACAATTTTTTAGCAACCGGTGCAGCATGAGTGCCGCCGAAACCAACATTTTCAATAACTACGCAAACTGCAATCTGCGGATCTTCATATGGGGCAAATCCAACGAATAATGCGTGGTCTTTTCCATGCGGATTTTGCGCTGTACCGGTTTTACCGGCAGTTGTATATTCCTCCATTTTTAATCCACGGGCAGTTCCTGAACCATGAACCACAAGATACATACCTTCCTTTACCACATCAAAAACACTTTGTTTTATCCCCGTTTTAATTTCATCAAACTGATAGTAATTAATTTCACCGGATTGATTATCAACGAAGCCTTTGACAAGATGAGGCTTGAAAGTTTTGCCGTCATTTGCAATCATTGCCGTGTATAATGCTAATTGCAAAGGTGTAACACTTACTTCCCCCTGACCTATACCAAGACTTGCCATAATGCTTCTGGGCCAGTTTTGCCCATATTGTTTTTCGTAATAAGCAGAGTTTGGAATTAAACCCTTAGATTCTTCACCTATATCAATACCTGTTATGTGTCCAAACATAAATTTATCGCAATACGCCTTCCAATTATCCAAACCGATTTTATAAATGAGTTGATAAAAAAAAGTGTTACAAGATTTTTCTATTGCATGATAAACATTAACAGAGCCGTGAGAACCATGGCACTTAAAGAATCTTCCATATGTAAAACCACCACCACAGAAATACGTTGTTTGAGGTGTGATAACACCCATGTCAAGTGCAGCTATTGCAGAAAGCATTTTAAATGTGGACCCTGGAGGTTTCAATGACATAGTAGCACGGTTGAAAGAAGGCTTATCGGGGTCACTATAAAGTTGTGCCAGAAACTCTTTTGAAGTTACGTAGGAAAACTGATTCAAATCATAGTCCGGTGCACTAACCATTGCAAGTATTTCACCAGTCTTTGGTTCGATTGCAACGATAGCACCACGCTTACCTATCATTTCTTTTTCTGCCGCCCTCTGGACATCGGCATCAATTGATAATACTAAATCTTTACCTTTTATTGATTCTTTATCCTCGGTGCCATCCCGGTATTTGCTTATCTCCCTTCTTCTTGAATCAACCAGAACATACTTATAACCTTTGTATCCGCGGATTTCCTTTTCATACATTTTTTCAATTCCATTATGCCCAACGTAATCTCCGGGATTATAAAAATCAGGTTCCTGCTTTAGTAAATTGGGTGATATTTCTTTGGTATATCCGAACATATGCGAGCCCATAATGCCTGCCGGATATCCACGCTGCATCTCAACTATGTAATCCACACCGTGTAGAAGTTCGGAGTTTTCTTCAAGCCATGATACAACTTTGAAATCTATTCCCCGCTTAATTCTTACAGGCATATATTTAGAATAAATTTTATTCTGATGAAGAATTGAACTAACGTATCCGGAATCCATCTGAAGTATTTTATCAAGAATCGGACTTAATGTGTAATCATAATCGGCTGGTAAAATTCTTAAAGTATATGCCGGAGTATTGCTTACTACCACTTCAAGGTTCCTGTCGTAAAATACACCCCGCAATGGAATCTGTTCAATTCCTTTAATACTATTACCGGCAGATTTCTGATCATATTCCTGGTGGCGAAAAATCTGCATCTGTAATAATCTGAAGCCCATCAATCCTAATGCAATAACAATTGCCGCATAAATTAGAGTTCTACGACTAACCGATCCAAAATCCTCTGGTTTCAAAACGACTTCCTTTTTGGATAAAAGAAAATTAAAAAGATGCCGATAACTGCTGTAAATATTGCCGGGAGAAAAGCATGATTAAATAATAAATTGAAAATTGTTACGTTTAGATCGAGTGCTGAGAAAAAAGAAAAAGTTACTGAATTCACAAGCGCAGCCAGAAATACTATTAATGAAAAATTAAAAGGTTTTAAGTAATTATCGCGTTTAGTTTCTGATGAAAAATATCCTGCAATAAATCCTGCTAATAATTTTGACATCATTGCACTACCGATTAAACTACCTGTAAAAAGATCAAAAAGAAATCCATAAACAGCGCCTAATATTGTACCAAATATCTGTCCATTATTAATTGTATAAAATACCAGTAGTATGATTATTAAGTCCGGAGCGATTCCCTCTACGGCTACCAAAGGTATAAGAGTGGTTTGAAGCAACAGTAAAGGGAAAAAAAGTGCAATCGAAACTATGTATTGTATTCGCATTACAATTATCAGTTTTTAATATTCAGATCGAATTTATTAATTTGTTCATTACTCACCACTCCTAAAACAAATACATACTCAGTCTTATAAAAGTCAACGAAAGGTATAACTTTTATTTCATTAAAAATTCCGGTTTCACTATTTCCAAACTCCGCTGAAACCCCGACTGGAATCGGAACTGGTACAATAGAACTAATTTCAGACGTTACCAGTCTGTCGCCGGGTTCGATTGCAAAAGTTTTCGGAATATTAATCATTAATAGATCATCACCTGTCCACTTCATAACAGCATGTTCACGTGTTCGTTCACATTTTACGGTTAATTTAAGGTCTACATTTTGAAGAGTACGGAGAATTGAAAAATTTTCAGAAACGGAATTAATTATTCCCACCAAACCCTGGTGGGTAATAACGGGCATTCCCGGTAATACACCGTCAGCAGCACCAATATTTAATGTAAATGTGCCCTGAACTTTTGACAATGATTTTGAAACAATTGTAGCCGGAATTAATGGATAAGTGGATGTGTCTTTTAATCCAATCAATCCTTTTAACTCCTGACCCGTTATGCCATATTCTCTTAACTTGCTGATCTGGAGCATCAATTGTGCATTAATCTCACGCAGTTTTTCGTTTTCATTACGAAGTGAAGATGTACTGAACAAATTATTTACTACGGATGAGACAGCGGCAAAGGTTCCAAAAGCAAGCGTTCGGACTTTTTTTATACCAGCAGATTGATTTTGAGATAGTAAGACAAGGCTTAAAATAACCAGTAAAACGAGGACAATATATTCTTTAAAATTTTCCCAAAGACTTGTAAAAAATCTGATCATTAATATCTTCTGTTACGTATTAATACCTTTGAGTAATGATTTAAGTTTTCAATAATTTTTCCTGCGCCCCTTGCTACTGCCGTTAACGGATCATCGGCAATATGAACAGGGAGACTGGTTTCCATTCTTATTCGTTCGTCAAGTCCTTTCAGCAATGCACCGCCACCGGTAATCATTACGCCTCTGTCCAATATATCAGCCGAAAGTTCCGGGGGTGTTCTTTCAAGAGTTTGCCGGACTGCTTCTACTATCTGAACAACAGATTCATTTAGTGCCTCGCGGATTTCAACCGAGCTTACTTCTGTGGTTTTTGGAATTCCGCCGACCAAATCCCTGCCTTTAACCTGAATTGTAATTTCCTCTTTAAGAGGCATGGCTGAACCAACTTCACACTTAATTGCTTCGGCTGTTCGTTCACCTATAAGTATATTATGATTCTTTTTAAAAAATTGCATAATTGCATAATTCATCTCATCGCCTGCAATACGAATAGATTCTTCATTCACAATTCCAGATAAAGCAATAACTGCAATTTCCGTTGTACCACCGCCAATATCAATAATCATATTACCAACCGGAGCATCCACATCAATACCAATTCCAATTGCGGCAGCCATTGGTTCTGCAACCAGATGTACTTCTTTTGCACCTGCATGCTCTGCACTGTCTCTTACGGCTCGTTTCTCCACTTCCGTTACTCCGCTAGGAACAGCAACAACAACCCGCCTGCTGGAGAATGCACCAGCCCGAACTTTTTTAATAAAGGCACGAATCATACCTTCAGCAATTTCAAAATCTGCAATTACACCATCACGCATTGGACGGGTTACCTTGATTTCTTTATGTTCCCTTCCCTGCATTTCTTTTGCTTTGTTTCCAAGAGCAATGATGCGTTTTGAATTTTTATCAAATGCAACAATCGAAGGTTCGTTAAGCACTATACCTTTACCCTTTATGTAAATAAGAGTGTTGGCTGTACCCAGATCAATTGCAATATCAGCGGAGAAAAAATCTAATAGTCCCATTTGCCTCTTTAGTGTTTAAAATGTCTGATGCCAGTAAATACCATTGAAATTTTATTTTTATCGGCAGCCTCAATAACTTCCTTATCACGAATCGAGCCACCAGGCTGTATTACAGATGTTGCTCCACATTTTATAATTTCCAGCAAGCCATCGGCAAAAGGGAAAAATGCATCTGAGGCTGCAACTGAACCACTTAGATCCAGTCCATGTTCTTCCGCTTTCATGGAAGCAATTTTTACCGAATCTAACCGTGACATTTGACCCGCACCAACTCCCAGTGTTGATTTATTTTTAACAAAAACAATTGCATTCGATTTGGTATGTTTTGCTACTTTCCATGCAAACGTTAAATCTTCCATCTGATTTTCTGATGGCTTCTGATCAGTTACAATTTTCAATTGTTCATTATTTAGTGTTAGAACATCCGGATTTTGAACGAGCAATCCGCCTGGAATTGTTTTTACTTGCCGGAACGAATCAGAAATTGGTTTTAATTGTTTTAACAATCTTCTGTCCTTTTTCTTTTTAAGGAGTTCAATTGCACCTGATGTATATGAAGGGGCTACAATAACTTCTAGAAAAATTTTATTCAACTCTGAAGCAGTTTGCTCATTTACCTCAGAAGTAAAAGCAACAATACCTCCAAATGCTGAAACAGGATCACATTTTAATGATTTAAGATAAGCATCTAATGGATTATTTCCAGTAGCGGCTCCAGCAGGATTACTATGTTTAATTATTGTACAGGAATTTTCTCCCAACTCCTCAACTAATTCAACCGCTGCAACAAGATCTAAAATATTGTTGTATGAAAGTTCCTTACCATGAAAATTTTCAAAGTAATTATAAAAGTCGCCATATACCTCAGCTTTTTGATGTGGATTTTCTCCATATCGTAATCCACCAGCTTTCGGATAATTGATTCTTAAATGAGTAGAGTCTAAACTAAATTTCTGTTCAAGAAAATTGGATATATAAGTGTCGTATTCAGATGTATGCGAGTAAGCAGTAACTGCAAGTTTTTCCCTGTATTTTTCTGATATTTCTCCCGAACTTAATTCAGTCAAAAACTCCTGATATTGAGCAGGACTTGTAAGCACCGCAACAAATCTATAATTCTTGGCTGCAGCTCTGATTAAACTTGGACCTCCAATATCTATATTTTCAATAATTTCAGTCAAGCTTACGCCTGGTTTTGTAGTAGTCTCTTTGAATGGATAAAGATTAACACAAACAATATCAATCGGTTGGATATTATTTTTTATTACTTCCTGCAAATCAGTTTCATTATCTCTTCGGAAAAGAATACCTCCAAAAACTTTAGGATGCAGTGTTTTTACTCTACCGCTGAAAACTTCCGGAAAACCTGTCAGATCACTTATCTCGGTTACATCAAGTCCGGATGAAGATAATAATTTTGAAGTGTTTCCTGTGGCTAATAATGTATAGTTGTTATTAATTAATTCCTGAGCGAGGTGTTGGATATTTGATTTATCAGATACGCTAAGTAGTGCTAATTTTTTCAAATTTAAACCTGTGGTTTAAAGTGAATGGCTCACTTCAAGTAAAAACAACTCTGTTATTTAATCTTTTAATTTTTCCTTCGGCAAATGCTTTAATAACTTCAGGAAGAATTTTATGCTCAACTTTTAATACCCTTTCAGCTATTTCTTCCGGCGATTCCACATCGGAAATATCAGTACAACCCTGAGCAATTATTTTTCCTGTATCGTAAGTTGTATCTACAAAATGCACGGTTGCACCGGAAACTTTTGCCGAGGAATCGAACACGGCTTTGTGAACATTTAATCCATACATCCCTTTACCGCCGAATGATGGTAGCAGTGCCGGATGAATGTTAATAATTTTGTTTTCAAATCTGGCAATAAAATCAGCCGGAATCAGTTTAAGAAATCCTGCAAGCACAATTAACTGAACACCAGACTCTGAAAAAATTGCAGCAAGATCAGAGTAACTTAATTGTGCTGCCTCTTTTCCGATTATAAAAGTTTTAATCTGGTTTTGTTCTGCAATTTTAAATGCCGGACAATCGGGTTTATCACTTACAACACAAACAACTTTTGCGAGAAATTTAAGATCCGGGGAATCCAAAATTGCTTTGAGATTTGAACCTCTGCCAGAGACTAAAACAGCAATTTTCAATACAATTTACCTTAATAACGGGCGAAAATTAGTTACTGTACAAATAAGAATCAAACAAAGCTTAATTATTTATTGATCCTCGAATTTACTTTTTTCAATTTATCACTTAATGACGCTACTAACCCGCCAAGCTTCAAACTAAAATCATAATCGGAATAATCTGTAATAAGATTTAAAAATAATTGTGCATCCAGATAATCTTTCAAATTGTATGAGGCTTCAGCACTAAGATACAATGCTAATGGCTGCGTCCATTTTTCATTTTCAATTTCACATTGAACTGTTTTTACAGCGTAATTAATTGCTTCCCGGTATTTCTTTAATTTTAAATATGATTTACTTAAAAATAAAAGTGATTCAGCTTTTAGATCTGAATGAAGTGAATCATCCTGCAGCAACAACAATGAGTCGATTGCTGTTTTATATTTTCCGGAATAAAATAGATTTTTAAATCTGATCAGGCGGATATCATCTGCACCAAGCGAATCTTCAACCATAGAACCACCTTTTCGTCTGGCGTAGCTGTCCTCGTCAAGATCAAGATTTCCAGTTCCGGCATTTTCATAATACACTATTGCACTGTCCCGTTCACCCAATAGTTCATAGGTCAAACCGAGATTATAATTTACGATACCGTTATAATCTGACCTGGTATTTGATTCAAGATATTCTTTATAATGAACAGCAGCGGAATCAAATTGATTCTGATAAAAATAAATATTTCCGATCTGGTAATGAGAAAAAGATTTTAAGATTGGAAAATTTTCTTCATCTGATTTAATTATTGAAGCGAATTTATTAAATGCTGATTTAATGTTTCCGTTTTCGGTTTCAATCCATGCAAGGGACATCCTGAATAAAAGGTTCTTCGGATATCTTGCTGTAAGGTCATCAAGTAGTTTTTTAGCTGATTTATAATCAATTACAATCCTGGTATAGATCTGTGATAAATAAAATTTAGCATCAACAGCAGATAATTTTCCTTTCTCTATAACTTTACGAAGATGTTCCAATCCGCTTTCCCTGTCTGCATTCACACCTACAAGTTGTACAGCCCATTGAAGAGAGGATGGAATTTGAGAAACAGCCAGATGATATAAGGCAATACCTAAACTGGCATCGATTAATGTTTCATCAAGTTCAAGAGCAAGATTAGAATAATATTTCATCCTGTCGCTTTCCCATACAGCATACACATAGTTTTCCGCCCTCGCATTCACAATTGACCGGTTTGCATAAATAGAGCCTACCAGGTATGCCAGTTCAGCGGTCAATGAATCTTCTGACTCTGCCTGTTTAGCATACTCCAATGCTAAATCCGAAAAAATAAAAAATGTATCAAGATAGTCGGAGTTGTATGAACCAAGATAATACCACATTGGCATAATTGAAGCATAATGATATCCGGCTGGGTTTTCAGGATAAGTTTCGATTAACTGATTGAAAATTTTTTCGCCTTTATCCCATTCAAAATTATATATAGCATCTAATCCTCTCTTTACTTTCTGTTCAATTATTTGCTGAGGAATTATGTGTGATGAAAAGCCGAATAAAAAAATTATCAGAATCTGAATTGTGTACATAAAAATCAGCCGGCTATTAAAAATGAAAGTCAGGAAATAGTTTTTGATGAACCTGAAAACTTCAATGCTGCCTTAACGAACTCTCTGAATAACGGGTGAGCATTAGTTGCTCTGGATTTAAGTTCAGGATGAAACTGGCATGCGATAAACCAATTATGGTCAGGATATTCAATAATTTCAACCAGTTCCCTGTCCGGTGATAAACCGCTGAATACCAAACCTTTTTCAGCAAGCTGACTTCTAAACTTATTATTAACTTCGTAGCGGTGGCGATGTCTTTCAGAGATGTTCTGAGTTGCATATGCATCAAAGGTTTTTGTACCCTCTTTTACAACACATGGGTAAGCCCCTAAACGCATAGTTGCACCCATATCCTTAATATTTTTCTGATCTGGCATAAGATCAATTACACTGAATTTATTTTTTTTAAATTCAGAACTATGTGCTTTTTTTATTCCACATACATTCCTGGCAAATTCAATTACAGCACACTGAAGACCAAGGCAAATTCCAAAAAAAGGGATGTTATTTTCACGGGCAAATTGAACTGCATTTATCATGCCTTCGATTCCGCGTTCTCCGAAACCGCCTGGTACAAGAATACCGCTTATGCCGTTAAATAGTTTATCATGTGATTCATTGTCTATCATTTCTGAACTTATTGATCTTACTTTTACTTTACAATCATTTTCAGCACCGGCATGTACGAAGGCTTCCATTATACTTTTATATGCATCGGAGTGTTCAACATATTTTCCGCATAAAGCAATTTCAACAGTATTCTTAGGATTTTTAATGTTTAATACAAAATTTTCCCAATGATCAAGGTTAATTTTTCTTTCGCTTAAATGAAGACGACTGATTGTTAACTGATCTAATTTTTCTTTTGATAAGACCAGGGGAACTTCATAAATGGTTGAGCAATCGTAGGCAGAAATAACAGCTTTATGATCAACATTGCAGAACAATGCAATTTTATTCCTTATATCACGCCCTATCTTTTTCTCTGAACGGCAGATTAATACATCCGGCTGAATTCCAAGTTCCAACAAATTTTTTACACTATGTTGAGTAGGTTTGGTTTTTACTTCATCTGCTGAAGCAATATATGGAACGAGAGTAACATGAATCACCATCGCATTTTTTCTGCCGACTTCCAGCATAACCTGCCGCATAGCTTCTATAAACGGAAGACTTTCAATATCACCGACAGTCCCGCCAATTTCGGTTATAATAACATCATACTCTCCGAGTTCGCCGAGTTTTAAAATTCTTCTTTTAATTTCATCTGTAATGTGGGGAATAACCTGAACGGTTGCTCCAAGGAAGTCTCCACGCCTTTCTTTAGTTATTACCTCGTGATAAACCTGACCAGTTGTGGTATTGTTTGCGCGGGACATATTTACATCAAGAAATCTCTCATAATGACCCAGATCAAGATCGGTTTCAGCACCATCCTCTGTAACATAAACCTCACCATGCTGAAACGGACTCATAGTACCAGGATCAACATTTATATAAGGGTCAAATTTTTGAATGGTTACTCTGTAACCACGTTGTTTGAGAAGAAATCCGAGTGAAGAGGCAGTAATTCCTTTTCCTAAAGAGGAAACAACACCACCTGTGACGAAGATAAGTTTGAATTTTTTCCTTGCAGCCATGTATTTTTTTTTGCTTTCAAATATAGATGAATGCGGAATGATTTACAATTTAATGATGCATATTTAAAATTATAAAGTTTTTTTCAATCTGCTTGGATGAGCTATTCTACCTTGATGATAAGCTTACATTTGTTTATTTATTCAGCACATTTTACAAATATTTTACTTTTATAAGTGCTATTAAAATCAATACTCCTGGCTGTAATATTTATAATTCCTGCTTTTGCACAAGACACTACAAAAAGTCTTGCGTTCAAGAATAATAAGAATTTCAGAAATTCACCATTCTTCTACCAACCGGATCTTTCTTATCAACTTCTGCAGCAGTTCAAATTAATTCAGGAGGCAAATGCAGGTGATCCGCGGGCTCAGCATGAACTTGGAATGAGACTCTTACTCGGCGAAGGAATGGCACCTGATACAGTTCAGGCAGTATACTGGGTCCGAAAGGCTGCAAGTCAGGAAATGATTTCTGCTCTGTATAATTATGGAATACTTTTAATTAATGGCTGGGGTGTTGAATGGAATCCGTTTGAAGCCTACAAGAATTTTCGTAAAGCAGCATTAAGCGGAATGGCACAGGCTCAGTACATAATAGGAATATTGCATACGGATAATCTGGTTGTTCCAAAAGATCTGAACAGAGCATACCTGTGGACAAAAAAAGCTTATGATAACGGCTTTGAACCTGCAAAAGAAGTTATTGATGCACTGAGCGAGTATGTAAATGAAGATAATATTGCTTTTGATGATACACTGGAAAATAGTTTTCAATATTCAGATGGTCAGAGTGATCCTTCACTTGAATCAACGATAGGTTTGGTTTTCTTGGATTTTGATGCTGTGAATGATACAGTAAAAGAAATTACCGATCAAATTCTTATAAAGGATTTGTCCAATTCCGGTGTGAAAGATATTCTTGATACATTATCATTAACAATTGAATCCGGGTTGAACAGTATTGATGACAGTACTCAGATATTTATTCTTAGAGGGTTGGCAGATGCAGGTAGTCCTGAAGCGTTATCAATTATGGGACGTATGTATGAACTAGGTATTCATTTTGAGAAAAATATTGTTCTGGCCGCTGAATATTATATAAGAGCGATAAGGCTTGATTCACCCAGGTCTCCTCTGTTGCTATGGAACTTGATCCATTCCGATAATTTTTATTCTTTGCTTAAATCCGCTTCAGACATTGATGATAGTGTTGCACAATTTGTCTGGTATGGATTGCATATCTTAAGTTATGACTGTACCCGGCATGTTCTTTGAGCAAGAAGCGGATCGTCTCTGGTACGGTTCGGGCTGGAGCGGGATACTGCCCGCGGGGGTCTATAGCTTGACGGGCGTG
>JAWOIK010000032.1:0-4532 GCA_046484705.1 Ignavibacteriaceae bacterium
AGCGGTTAATTGTGGTGGATCATCTGAAGGTCTTGATCAGCCATTCACGACTGGTTGTATTATGCCTTCAGCTACAACCAATCCAGCCTCGCCAGTTGACACTACTACAGCTACACTTATAGGTACTGTAAATGCAAATGGTTTTTCAACTGCAGTGACCTTTGAATATGGTACAACCACAAATTATGGAAGCACAGCAATATCTACTCCTGATACAGTTACCGGAAGCAGTAATACGTCTGTAAGTGCAAATATTACCGGATTAACGCCGGGTCAGACCTATCATTACAGGGTTAAAGCGGTTAATTGCGGTGGATCATCTGATGGTCAGGATCAGACATTTACAACTGGTTGTATAGCGCCTTCAGCTACAACCAATCCAGCCTCGCCAGTTGGCATTACTACAGCTACACTCAATGGTACTGTAAATGCAAATGGTTTTTCAACTGTAGTGACCTTTGAATATGGTACAACAGATAGTTATGGAAGCACAGCAATAGCTACTCCAGATACAGTTACCGGAAGCAGTAATACGTCTGTAAGTGCTAATATTACCGGATTAACACCGGGTCAGATTTATCATTACAGGGTCAAAGCAGTTAATTGCGGTGGATCGTCTGATGGTCTTGATCAGACATTTACGACTGCTTGTATAGCGCCTTCAGCTACAACCAATCCAGCCTCGCCAGTTGGTACTACTACAGCTACACTCAATGGTACTGTAAATGCAAATGGTTTTTCAACTACAGTGGCCTTTGAATATGGTACAACCACAAATTATGGAAGCACAGCAATATCTACTCCTGATACAGTTACCGGAAGCAGTAATACGTCTGTAAGTGCAAATATTACCGGATTAACGCCGGGTCAGATTTATCATTACAGGGTCAAAGCAGTCAATTGTGGCGGGACAAAATACGGAGCAGATCAGTTCTTTAAAACTTCAATTGCTATTCCAGCTAGCGGATTAGTTGCATATTATCCATTTAGCGGCAATGCAAATGATGAGAGCGGAAACAATAATCATGGAACAATGTCTTCCGGAGCCGTGCTGACAACAGACAAAAATGGTATTGCCAACAAAGCATGCTCTGTTAATCCGGGATTTGTCCGGATACCTGATAATAATTCCCTTGATCTGGTGAATTTTACATTATGTATATGGTTCAAACCTGAAGCAGTTACATCAGCTTTTAATTGCCTCATAGGCAAAAATTATGCTATTGCTTATGCGATAGGATTCGATTCAGGAGGAACCGGGTCTTGCCCGGCACCAGCCGGTACTAAAAGACCGATGAGAGTTTATGCTGGTGGTAAGGTTTTCTATTTCACGTCATCCAATTTTACTTGCGGCCAAAATACCTGGTATCATGCAGCTGTCACTTATAATAATTCGACCGGTGCAGTACAATTGTATGTTAATGGCGTTTTAATCGGGACCGGATCAGTTACAGCAGGAAGCATAGGAAATAGCACTGATCCTTTGGCCATTGGTAAGGATGGCCGTTATGGCGATAAATTCTCAGGTGATGTTGATGAAGTATGCATATATAATCGAGTTCTTTCGGCTAATGAAATAAAGCAAATATATTCAGCTTATTGAGGTTTAATAGGGATTATTAAAGGTAAGTTATAGTGTTCGCATTTAATAGATTTTATTAGACACTGAGATTTTAATGTAAAAAATTTATTCCTTTTTCAACCTTGGATAACATTAGAGTATCTTGTGGTGTCGGTATGCTTGGACATTTAGGATCCCGACTCGGAAAATGTTTCGTAATGGAATTCCTTCATCCGAATCACCCACGGACTGCATTCTTCTTTACCTTCAGAACTCCTTACCTCGTGCCTCAAAAAATAAATATTTCTGCGGATATTGCAGCAAACTGTAAAAGCGGTAATTTGCCTTATGCAATTTTTTTTAAGTATTACAACTTGGTTTAAAATTGAATTTCTGGTAATGCTTAAACGGACAAAATTCTGTTAATAAAATATTCTGCCCGTTCTGGCAACTCAATTTGATTTATGAATACTTAAATTCTTTAATTATGCCAGCTAATAATAATCATCATGATGATTTACCAGGTTTAAAATTTAAAGACCTGAATGAGCAGCAGATAATTGACCTTCGTGTCGCCTCACGATTTGCATTAAGAAAGATCGCCTCTGCGATTGGTATCTTAAAAAGTGCAAAGTCAAAAATCAGTGGACCAGTATTAACGCATTTCAAAATAGGGGGTATCACTTCTAATGATATTAAAGATCTTGAAATTATTATCGTGAAATATAACAATATTGCCGGAGCACT
This sequence comes from Ignavibacteriaceae bacterium, assembly GCA_046484705.1. Lineage (GTDB taxonomy): Bacteria > Bacteroidota > Ignavibacteria > Ignavibacteriales > Ignavibacteriaceae > JAGXRK01. Next base: position 2,309 of record JAWOIK010000032.1, read on the forward strand.
GCTTGGACATTCCAATGCTGTATTTGATGGAGAAAAAAAGGGTCCGTTGTTTGGGATTGAAGAGATATTTTCTAACCCTGTTATGGCATATGTAAACTCCATAAATCCTCCTGCAAAAGGTGAGGAAGGTGTCATAAAAATCGTAAAACCTAACCTTTATAATCCTGACAATGTGAAAAGTTCAATATATATAGAAACTATTGCCAGGATATTAATACATGAGGCAGCACACCGGTTTGCAGGATGCTCGGATAAAAAGTACTACAGGGGAAGCACAGCGATCAGAATTGAAAAGCAGGATGCCATGAATAATGCTGACAGCTATGCTAATTTTGCTATTCCTGTAACAAGACTTTGAGATTGAGATTAAATGAACCAGCTACGATTTGCTCTGACAAGCGAAAAAACATCTTGAAAAAACTGCCAGCTCCCGATTTATTTCAGAATGTTAAATAAAGTTACCGGGTATCTTCTGCCATCTGATTCCTGTTCTCGAAATGTCGACATGGCTTGCACAAAATAATCATCCCATTTCTTCTGTAAGGTATCCGCCAATCCATGAAAAGTTTCAATTTCATACTTATCCTGTACACTTTTGAGGTTAGTTTGTGAATAGATTTTCTCAATCTTTTTAAATTCAGCTTCACAAATTTGGATGCTTTTAAAAGTTTTAGTCATCAGGATTTTAACATCATTAAAAAAATCACGTGCACACAAAGCGGTTATTCTATAATGTCCATATTCATGATGTAAAAGTTTATCCTGATATTCAACAGGCTTATTAAACACTTCTGCTTTAACCCAACTGTTTTTACCAAGTTCAATAGTTACAATAAGATTATCCTTTACACGAACATCAGTTCCTGTTATATCATAAAGAGGTTTTAGAATATAAGAAAAAGATGTTTTTATTTCAGCATCAAAAGGATTTTGTGAATTATTTACCTTTACAAAATCAGTCCATTTAAGTATCCTGAAAAAGTTTTTGAGCTCAGATTTAGTTGTCATATGATCGTTCTTTTAAAATACAATTATTAATAAAAGGATTTAATCAAAATTACGTATTTAGATTCAGAAGCTAATAGTCAGTTTTAATTCCATTATTAAGCCGTATTCATATTTTATTGATGCATCAGTAAAAAATCTTTCCGTTTTGATAATCAGTTATTTCCGCGAACTGACAGTTTATTTTACTTTTTTTGTTATAGAGCAAAACCGAATTTATGAATTTTATTATTGGGCTATGTCCAACAGAACAATGTGTACGATTAAAGATAATATTACAGCCACTCAGCAAAATACTGGTAACAGTATGGATTATCATAAGCAAGGTCGAATGGTATACCCAAATAAATCTGTCCCTCAAAGGTAATCTGTATATTACCGGAATGTCCTATTTTGTCTTGAACCATATGTATAAACTCATGGATCAGTGTTGCAGAGCGGTATTTTTGTGTAGTGTTAATGAAGTAGTGAGGCGTGATATTGATGACATTGTGCTTTCCCGGGTCATAGAATGCAATCTGAGGCATCTCACCTGGTTTGTTCTGATAATTCTGTAAATATGCGCATGTGATAATGTCTATTCTTTTACCGAATGAGCCGAATCGCATCCTGAGCTTCCCGGCCTTATCCCAATTCTTTTCCGATTCCCAGTCCTGAAGCGGAATCATGAATGTGTCTAACAGAAGTTTTTGCATTTTAAGAGTGGCCCCGCCAGGACGGTATATCAGCGCGTTCTCGCACCGCTGTGCAAGTTGCTTTGCAGCGACAACATCATTTGTAACTGTATTAAGATCTTTCGGACTAAAACCAATGAAATTTGCCATAGAAGCCTCCTCTATTCCAATATTTGTTTTTTGGTTCTTATAAATTTACGAATTATAATTTTCAACGTAGCGATCAACATCAAAATCCTCAGTTATTAATAGTTTTTCTTTAAAATTCAGAGCTCCTGATCTCTCGTAGGAGTTGTTCCACGTTCTTAATGCGGCACAGGTACATGAATGCCAGGGTAATACCACACTGTCAAAATCATAGTATCCCGAATGCCTCTCGGATTAGTATTTATTATTGCTCAACAGACCGTTGGCTATCAGGAAAGGAAGTAGTAATAATACGCCTCCAAATTAAACGCTTTCACAGGAATTAAAAGAAAGCTTTGCGTTTTGCAAGCCCAGTGCAGCAAACACGTTCCCTGGGAGTGGTAGCAGGCAGCGGGATC
>JAWOIK010000047.1:0-3249 GCA_046484705.1 Ignavibacteriaceae bacterium
GTCTTTTGACAGCAAATAATGAACGGGATTCCTTGACAAGAATAGAAATTCAAAGAAACAAACATGTTTAAGCACTTTGTAAATATTACTATAAGTAGTATTAAAGAAAACAAGATAAATACACTGATAACCATATTTGGGTTAAGTGTTGGCTTGGCCTGTAGCATAATCATTGCTGTATGGGTAAAATATGAGTTGAGTTATGATAGGTTTCATGAGAATCCACAGGACTTATATAAGGCGGCCTTTAGTTACGATCCCCAGGATTTTCATGCTTACATTTTACCAGCCCCTGTTGCCCGGCATCTAAAGGAAGAGTATCCGGCTATTAAAAATACGACTGTCTTTCACCAGTTGAGCAACAAAAAAATAATTCAAGGTGAAAATAAATTTCTGGTAAATGGCAGCTTTGTGGATCCCTCTTTTTTGTCGATGTTTAATTTCCCTTTTGCACTCGGATCCCTTTCTGAAGCATTCGTACACCCCAACTCTATTGTCCTTACCAAATCACTGGCAGAAAAACTTTTTGGGCAGGCAAATCCTGTTGGTAATACGGTAAAAATGGATGGAGACGAGGATTATATCGTTACAGCAGTCTTAGAAGATATCCCCAAAAATTCTGATATGCAGTTTGAGTTTCTGCTCCCTTTTGAAATGATTGCACAACAATTGAATTCCTGGGATTATAAAATATTGCAGGTATATGTACAACTCAATAAAGGTACTGACTATTCAGAGGTTAATAATCAAATAGCCAATGTTATCAACAAATTTAAGCCTGATTGGAATAATCGATTGTATATTACGCCATTGACAGCTTGTCATTTACACGATCTGCAAGGTGGCGGGCGCATACAATACGTCTACATTATTTCAATTGTTGCATTCCTTATTTTAATTATTGCAATCTTCAATATTGTTAACCTGACTATGGCAACCTCTGATGGAAGAATCAAAGAGATTGGTCTAAGAAAAACTTTGGGTTCCAGTAAGAATTTACTCATTGTTCAGTTTCTTTTTGAGGCTCAAATTCCGGCAATGATTGCTATGGGCTTTGCTCTCATTTTTGTTGAATTGGTTTTACCATCTGTCAATAATCTGCTTAATGTAAATCTTGATCTTAATTACAATCTGTTCACAATCCTTTTACTGTTGGGATTTGCAGTAATTACAGGATTAATCTCGGGATTCTATCCTGCATCCTTCCTTTCATCACTCAGACCAAATGATCTTATTAAAAAGAATATTCGCCCCGGGGGTTCTCGAAATAGGAACAACTCTTCCTCGAATGCACAGAAACTTAGCCTTAGAAGCGGATTGGTGATTTTTCAGTTTGCATTGGCAATAGTCCTGATAGCAGGAATAATAGTTATTGCCAGACAGGTTCAGTTTATGAAGCAAAAAGATCTTGGTTTTAACAGTGAAAATATACTTATAGTACATATGCAAGATCAACTTAAGCGAAAATATGAAATAGCAAAAAATGATTTATTGCTAATGCCTGAAATTTCAAGCATCAGCACTTCCCAGTCTCCTCTAACCATTTGGCAGATGTCTGACATGCCTGTATGGGATGGAAAACAATCTGATAATGTTTTTGATATGGGGATAAATCCTGTGGATTATGATTTTGATGAAACTTTGGGTGTTGAAGTAATTGAAGGAAGGTTTCTCACGAAGGAATACTCAAAAGATGCTGCGGAGGGATTTGTAATTAATGAGGCGGCAGTAAAAGCAATGGAGTTGAAAAATCCAGTGGGGACAAAAATGTCAATTTTCAGCGGCACACCTTACGAGCGAAAAGGGGAGATAATCGGAGTAAATAAAAATATGCATACCGAATCGTTGCATAGCGAAATCAAGCCTTTTGCATATATATATTCTCCAACTGGTTCTTATATGTTTATTAAACTTAATTCTTCAACTAATTCAACAATTGTTCAGACAATTAAAAACAGGATTGAACAAATTGCCCCAAATGATCCCATTGAGCTGAGTTTTCTGGAAGATGATTTGAATAAACTATATTCCTCAGAAGAAACAACAGAGAAATTAATCGGGTATAGTTCACTTATTGCAATTATAATTTCATGTTTAGGCCTGTTTGGACTAAGCTTCTATGGGTTACAGAAAAGGATAAAGGAGATAGGAATCCGCAAGGTGAATGGTGCAGAGGTATCCGAAATCTTAATCATGCTCAACAAAGACTTTGTAAAATGGGTTGCCATTGCTTTTGTAATAGCCACTCCGGTTGCTTATTACATAATGAAAAGCTGGCTTGAAAACTTCGCCTACAGAACCGAACTGTCCTGGTGGATATTTGCCCTGGCTGGAGTACTTACTTTGAGCGTTGCTTTGTTGACAGTTAGTTGGCAAAGCAGACGGGCAGCAACGAGAAATCCTGTTGAAGCATTAAGATATGAGTAAGGCAATAGGGGTGATTTAAGAAATAAATGTATAATTCTAAATAAGTCTGTTATGAAAAAAAATTTAAAGCTTCAAACGAAAAGATTCATGTTATTTTTTGTAGCAGTTAGTTTTATTTCTTTGAGCTGCACTGTCGAAAAAGCAAACACTGACTATCCCGTAGGATTTCGTTACTATAAAGTACAGGATACCAGTCGGATTTATGTATACAATCAGGATACTATATTCCGTCCGATGCTGGTATATTTTTGGTATCCATCAGAAGATAATACAGATAGGAATAAAATGAGTTTCAAGCAATATGTCGATTTGATTTCTATTCGGGATAATTACTCTAAAGCGAAAGAGGATATCGATAACGAGAGCTACGATTTTATTAATGCCTATGCCGGTTTTGCCAAAGGGAACTTCAAAATAGGATTAAACGCCAGTACAGAAGAAATCCTCGAATCACCAGTAGAAGCTTCCCTCGATAGTCCGCAGGCAAATGGGAAATTTCCTTTGATTATATACGCTCCCTCAAACAGCAAAACACCAGTACAAAACCATCGTCTCTGCGAACAGCTGGCAAAAAATGGCTTCTTTGTAATTTCAGTTGCTTCCGCCGGAGAAAATTCGATACAAAGGAGGAATCCGGGGAAAAGCATATTGGCACAGGTGGAGGATATGGAATTCATTCTCGATTACATCGAAAATACCATCCCTGTTAAATATTCATCTATAGGCCTGTTTGGATATAGTACGGGAGGCCTGGCAATAGCCCTGTTTCAAATGAAACATCCAAATGTTAAAGCCGTTTGCTCCCTGGATGGCAGTCAGGAA
>JAWOIK010000102.1:0-3242 GCA_046484705.1 Ignavibacteriaceae bacterium
AAAAATACTGGCCAGTGATGTCACTGCAAGAGAAAAGTTGAAGAATTGTACCCAGTCAAGCTTCCGTTCTTCGATATTGGAATAAAATTCCTGCAGTTGATCATTATGCGCAGAGATCAGGCGGTAATTAAAATAGAGGTATACAATTACCTGGAAAACAAAAACTACTCTGAACAGGGTATAAACCGTGCCCATGTAGCTGGTTATTCCTTGTCCTGTCTCCCTGCCTGGCAGAACCATTTTCAGGTAATACATTGCCTCAGAATCATCCATCAGCAGATACCCGGTAAGGTGAAATAAAAACACAATTGCCGGCAGGGTAAGATATTTCAGGTGAACCGAAGGTGAAAACCCTCTGTCGACTGTAAGCATCCGGACATATATGTGATACAGTGGGAAAACTGATAATGATGCCAGTGTATATATGCTGTCCAGATAATGGTAAACTCTAAACTGACCGGTAAAATAAAAGTAATGGGAGATATAAAGCACAAGAGCGACAAACATAAATTTCCCCAGAAAAATTTTTGGTGTATGTTTTCTGCTTCGGTAAAAACTAAGAACCACAGCCCAGAACAAAGTGACATAAACGGGGTTCATCAGGAGAATTATCTTGATCATCGATATCAGGGTCTTAATTCGATTGATGGCCTAAATGTAAAAAATAGTTATTCACAATTTACCTTTTGGTGCAAGATTTTTACGAATTGGAATATTCCTGTTGGACCATTCAGGTAGATTTATGCCATATTCAGAAGCATCCTGTTTTATGCGAAAACAATTCTACAGTTTATGATGGCAGGAAACAACGGTTCATGTTATTAATTATGTCAATAACCTGGTAATGGGTTTACAATGCGGCAATTATGAAATATTCCCCGGATGATCCTGATTTTGTATAACAACTTGGTATTTCATATTTGATACATCTTAAAAATAGAAAATTATGAAGAAAATAAGTACAATTTTTATTTTTATTCTTGCTTTTAATTACCCTGTATTATATGCACAAATCGCTGTTGCTCTTCATACTGAAGGAGTCGGCGGACAGAGAACGGTTAACTATTATTACCAGTCCGATGGCTTCCATAAGGCTTATGCGGATGCCGCAGGGGGAGATACTATTTATCTTCCCGGCGGCGCATTTGACCCGCCTGCTTTAATAGAAAAGCAATTGGTTATATATGGGGCCGGCCATTATCCTGGTGCAACTGCCGCTACCGGGAAAACCATAATCAACGGGACAATACATCTGGGTGCCGGTGCAGATAATGTTCATATCGAGGGGCTGGAGGTAAGTGGAGGTCTTGATACAAGATTGGATGTCGCGGTAAACAACCTGACTGTTATACGAAGCCGGTTTATTTCAGATGTTAATTTTCAGGGTACCCGTATCGAACCTGGAACTACATGTAAATCGGTCATATTTATCGGATGTGTTTTTGACAACTCTCTGCAGCTTAGAAATGTTGAAAATGCAGCTGTTTATAATTCTGTTTTTGGGAGCACCCTGTATCACAGTGATGCAAATGAATTCAGTAACAATATTTTTCTTAATTCAGGTTACAAAATATATTATAGCAATAATAATCATTTCAAAAACAATATTTTCTCTATGAGTGCCGCGTCTTATCTGGTTAGATATTCTGAAGGTAATATTTTTACACGAAACATTCTTCAAAATTCAAGTCCGGGTTACGGAATCGCCGCACAGGCAACGGATAACTGGACAGGGATAGATATTAGCACTCTTTTTGCAAATCAAAGCGGTCAGGTTTTTAGTTACGACCATGATTATCACCTGGTAAGTCCTGAAACTTACATTGGAACCGATGGCACCACACAGATCGGTATTTATGGCGGGGTATTTCCTTATAAGGAAGGAGCCGTACCTTCAACTCCCCATATTACCAGCAGCTCTGTCAGTCCAGGTTCAGATGCAGAAGGTAATATTCAGGTCGATATAACGATCGAGGCCCAGGAATCACCATGATCCTTACAAGTTATACTACTGTAGCCCCAATCATATTTAACGGAGGACAAACTGCAATCTTTTCTTTTCCCGGCAATAGTCACCTTATTATATAGTAACAAAAATAATATAACCAACAAAACTAAAATATTCTAACATGAGATACAAATTATTAATATTCGTCATTGCAGGATGGTGCGTAATATTTACTGAAGCCATTTCACAGCACAGAGTAGTGCTCCAGAGTCAGGGAACTGCAACCGTATTCGCGACTGCCAGTTCATTTATCGATGCATACAATGCAGCGGCAGATGGGGATACTATTTATTTACCCGGACTGGAATATGCTGCTCCAAATCCTTTTAACAAGAGACTTGTGGTTTATGGAACCGGTCATGATCCTGTGGTAACGTCCGCTACCGGAAGGACAATAATCACTACTGGTTCAAGTTCGATAGTATTCGATCCCGGGGCGTCAGGAAGCCACCTGGAGGGAATGTACATAGCCAAACCTGTTGCCTTCAGGACAAGTAACAAGGTCGACAATGTTACATTTAAAAGGGTTCATATTAACGGATCTATTTCTATTTCCGGTACCAATGTTGATAACAGGTGTAACAATATACTTGTTACTGAATCAATTTTCCAGGGGCTCAATGCTCAGAATGCCCCCGGTATAAAAGTGTTTAATTCATTCAGCACCGTAGGATTGCAAAATCTGAATGAAAATTCATGTATCGCCAATAATATAATTGTCGACTATTTTTACCCTGTCAGTTATGCGTTACAGTCCCATTTTGAAAACAATATTTTTGTTGTTAATGTCAGTACTACTTCATTTACAGGCGTGTATAGCTCAAATGGCAATACTTTCAATAACAATATATTTAACAGGAATCCTACGTCACAGGAAAACAATACCTGGTCAGGCAACTATACGGACGTTGATCTGTCAGGGCTGTTTGTCGATTACCTTTTTCCATTTTCCTACGTGGCCGATTATCACCTTCAGAATCCAGGGGCCTACACAGGCACCACCGGTAATGAGTCCGGGCTTTTCGGGGGACTGAACCCCTATAAGGAAAATGCCCTGCCGGTAACTCCTCATATTTTGGAACATACCATAGCCACATCGGCCGATGAAAGCGGTAATCTCCAGATTAACGTGTCTGTTCAGGCACAGGACAAGTAAAAAATAATAGAATGAAGAAACTATTTACTCTATTAATATTTATGATATCCCTTCCGGGGAATTCACAGTCGTCGATAG
>JAWOIK010000256.1:0-9873 GCA_046484705.1 Ignavibacteriaceae bacterium
CCTTAACAATCCCGTTAGGGATTTAATATTTCTAAAATACTTAACAATAAGAATTCAGAGTCCCGTGAGGGACGCTATTGTAACGCAAATTTATCCGGCAAGCCGGGATTAATTTGAACAGCACTGATAAAAACAAAAAACCCGATTCAAATTGAACCGGGTTAAACATTGCTTTTTATTGAACTTAAAAATTCATTTAAATTCCTAACCTGCCTGTCGGCAGACAGGTTCCTGATTTCTAATTCCTACTTCCTAATTCTTAATTCTTAATTATCACACAACTCCCTGATCCATCATTGCATCTGCAACTTTCAGGAAGCCGCCTATGTTAGCACCGTTAACATAGTTGCCGGGCGTCCCGAACCTGTCTGCAACATCCACACAGGTTTTGTGTATGCTGTGCATTATCATTCGCAAGCGATTATCAACTTCTTCACGTGTCCACGGAAGCCGCATACTGTTCTGCGCCATTTCAAGTCCGGAAGTTGCTACGCCGCCTGCATTGGCAGCTTTGCCGGGTCCGTACAGAATTTTTTTATCAAGAAAGATTTCAACACCATCAGGAGTGGTTGGCATATTTGCGCCTTCACTTACAACATAAACTCCGTTCTTCAGTAAGTTCCCGGCATCCTTTGCATTTATTTCATTTTGTGTTGCACTCGGGAATGCACATTCAGCTTTGTGATTCCACAACGGATTGAATTCCATATTGGCATCAAGCGGAGTGTAAACGGCGTGTTTGTACTTATCGGTGTATTCTTTAATTCTTCCGCGGCGTACATTTTTCATTTCCATTACATAATGGAGTTTCTCTTTGTCAATTCCTTCCTCATCATAAATATATCCGTTTGAATCTGAAAGAGTAACAGGTTTTGCACCAAGCTCAAGAAGTTTTTCAATAGTATATTGAGCAACATTTCCGCTTCCTGAAACAAGGCAGGTTTTTCCTTCAAGTGTTTGATTTCTTGTTGATAGCATTTCTGCTGCAAAATAAACAGCACCGTATCCGGTTGCTTCCGGACGAATAAGGGATCCGCCCCAATTCAATCCTTTTCCGGTTAACACACCGGTAAATTCATTACGCAGCTTTTTATAAGTACCAAACAGGTAACCAATTTCTCTTCCGCCGACACCGATATCACCCGCAGGAACATCTGTGTCCGGTCCAATGTGTCTGAACAGTTCACTCATAAATGCCTGGCAGAATCTCATTATTTTCAAATCGCTTTTTCCTTTAGGATCAAAATCACTTCCGCCTTTACCGCCGCCCATTGGCAGTGTGGTTAAACTGTTTTTAAACACCTGTTCGAATGCAAGAAATTTTAATATGCCAAGGTTTACAGATGGATGAAAACGTAATCCGCCTTTATACGGTCCAATAGCACTGTTCATTTCAATCCGGTAACCGATGTTAACATGTATTTCACCCTGGTCATCAACCCAGGGAACTCGGAAAATTAATATTCTTTCCGGTTCGATAATGCGTTCCAGGATTTTTGCTGTTTTGTATTCAGGATGTTTTTCAAAAAGAAGTGACAGTGATTCAGCAACTTCCATAACTGCCTGGTGAAATTCAGGTTCGGCAGGGTGCTTTGCTTTTACTTCAGCTAAAAGATCTTTTACATAATCGGACATTGAAACCTCCGAAATAGATAGTGAGAAATGATTTACATTAAATGTAACGGTTTGGTAATAAATGTAAGATTTGTTACTAAGAATGGGTATAATTGAAATTGTGAAAATGTTGTAACAGATTTTATTACAGGATGGTCTTGGAAACTCTGAATTATGTTACACCATTAATAATAGCACCTGGTTTAAGAACAACACCACGGTTCTCGTGTCCGTTTATCCTTACAGAAATAGCTTCTTCAAATCTTAAATGCCTGGTAAATATTAACTCTTCTTCAGCAGGTTGATTTTTTAACCACTCCCAATCGATGTTATCGGTTTCATTATGTGAATTTACGGTAAAGTATCCCACCCTGAATGAAGTTAAGTTCTGGAAAAAGTGGGAACCCTGAGATGGTGTAACATTAAAATCTTTGAATCCCGATTCAATAATAACAGATGCGCCTGAAATCTGATCCCACGTAACCGGAATGCCAAGCCAATTGTCAAGAGAGCCCCATCTGCCAACCCCAAACAACGCATATGGTCTTTTTTCTTGCAGCAGTTTTGAATTTAACTTAGCCACTTCAAGAGCCACCTGTTTACTTTTTCCGCGGTCAAAATTATCTATGTCAACAACAATCACATCAAAAATATTGTTTATAGCTCCGTTGCCTAATACCTGGCTGCTTTTACATATCAGGTCCGAATCATTAATTTCTCCGATTGTAAGCTCTTCATTTTCACGGCTCAATACCATAGGACGCATCTGAAGCATTGCAAATTCTTTAGGGGTTCCCGGCGGAACATTCATATTAACGGCAAACTCAATTTCAATAGGTGCACCCATTCCCCATGTTCCGATATCAAGCAGGATATCAAGGATTTCGGGTAAGGGAAATATTTTATGTTTAAGTATAGGTGAAAATGTAACCACCCTTGTACCGTCACGGGATATACCATCGTACACACTGTCGTTTTCAGATGAATAGGTAGATCCTACATAATGCAATGTTGCATCTTTTTCCGAATCATGCAGATCGTATTTTTTCAGACACATATCTTCTATACTTGTAATTACCTTATCAAGCTGAGCATTCAGATCAAGTGCGTAAAAATCCTGTTGTGCATTTCTTAATGTTTCTTTAGTTGAAAAGAACTGCATTAAATGTTTTGGATATTTAGGACAAAATCTTACAGTGTTCCCGCCTTCAACAACTGTTTTACCCAGTCCGAGTGCAACTAAGGCAATACCGTCTGTTGACTTCTGTGGAGGAACAGGATAAAAATTATATGACTTTGCAACTCCAGCAAAATTCGGATAGAATTTTCCATTATGTGAAGCACCAACAAGCCGCTGAACAACTACTGCCATTTTCTCTTCTTCCAGTCTGTAATCAGTCGCCTTCATATAATCTTTTGCTTTACGGTGAAATGTAGAGGAATAAACAGATTTAACAGACTGGAGTAGTTCATCCAGACGTTTTGTTAAATCAGGATTACTGTTTGGAATCATATACGTTTCATATACACCGGCAAACGGCTGGAACTGCGAATCTTCAAGCAGGCTGGAGGATCTTACAGCAAGCGGACCTACGGTAATTTCAAGAAATTCCCTAAGCTTTTGTTTTATATCCTCGGGAAAAAATTTGGCAGTAATAAATTTTTTGGTTATTTCAACATCATCTATATCCTGGTAGGCGAGATTTTCAAAATGGTTATTAATTATAAACTGGTCGAAAGAGTCAGTGCCAATTACCACCGCAGAAGGCACTGAAATTTCAACATCCTCAAACATATTGTTGATATTATAATTTATTATTAACTGGTTTGTAAATCCCAGTCCGCGTGCTTTACCGCCAAGTGAACCGCCGCCGATTCTTGCAAAACTGTTTTTCGGATCGAACGAATCTTTATTGAAATCGGTTATTATACCGCGCTGCCTGTACTTCTTATATTCAATAAGTGAAGTGATAAGTCTCTGGCGTAAATCTGATACGGTGTTAAAATCACTTACCTTATGCGGGCGAAGCTGATGAGCAAGCCAGAACTCAGTTCGTGCTTTTAACCATTTTGAAAAATGATTTCGTTCCGAGTGGTAAACTAAACTTTCATCGGGAATACGGCTTAGTTCAATTTCAAGCTCTTTAAGGTTTGATGCTCTGCCAACTTCTTTTCCATTCTTGGTTTGAAAAATAAAATCACCGAATCCGAAATTTTTAAGCATGAATTCTCTCAATTCATGTAAAAGTCGTGGTGATTTTTTATGAACAAATGCAGCACCGATAGAAAATGCTTTTTCTTCAAACCGCGGGTCGCTGCTTTGAAGAAGAATAGGAATATCTTCATGCTGTTCTTTTACACTTCGTGCAAATTTTATTCCTGCTTCAGGATCTTTAACACCATGATATTTAAAATTGATATCGAGAATTATTCCGAGAATATACTCCCTGTATTTTTCATAATAAGTCCATGCTTCTTCATATGTAGTGCACAGTAAAATTTTAGGACGGGCTCTCATCCTCAAAAACTTGTGAGTAAGGTTAACACCTTCTTTAAGTAAACGCTGCGATTGAATAAAAATTTCTGTATAAATAAGAGGGAGGTAGGAAGAATAAAACTTAACATTATCTTCAACAAGAATAACAGACTGAACACCAGCATCATTTGTATCGCGCTCTACGTTCATTCTGTCTTCAATGTATTTTATTATACCGATAAGTAAATGGTAATCACCGTTCCATATGAATATCCGCTCAAATATTGATGTATCGTAGTTTGTTACAAGGTCTTTTCGTTCACGGTTGTCGTAAGCAAGAAGAATTATCGGAATGTTTACCCCGGACTGTCTTACCATCTGTGCAAATTTTACAACGTGCATATCCTCTATATGAAGCGTTGTAATAATAATATCAAACGAAGCTTCATTCGCAAACAATTCAAGAGCTTCACTGCCTGTTGTTACATGTGTAATTTCCGGAGACTGGCTTAAGTTCAGGTTCTGGTATTCTTCACGAATAAGTTCATATAGTCTTCCGTCTTCTTCAAACAGATAGTTATCGTAAATGCTTGATACAAGTAAAATTTCCCTGATCTTATGCTTCATCAGTTTCTGGAACTTCTTTATCCTTGCACCGAAAACATTTTCGATTTTATGCTGCTTTATTTTTGTTACATAGCTTTCCATATTTATCCAGGAAGAAAAGAATAGTTGATTTATCAGGATTTAATATAAGTGAATTTAATGATGGAATAAAGATTATTGAAGACATAATTATTCATTATACCGGTATAAGTGTAATAAATTTGGCAGTTAGAAACTCTGTTGTTACTGTTATAAAGTATATAACATTTAGTAAATTCGCATTGTAAATAAATCAGAAATTTTAATGGTTAACAAAAAAAGAATTGTAATTATAGGCGCAGGCATTTCAGGATTAACTACTGCATACCTTCTGCATAAAAAAGGTTTTGAAGTAATTGTGCTTGAGAAAAATCATGTCGTCGGCGGTTCAATTGAAAGTGTTTTTGAAAACGGATTTTTATTTGATCGGGGACCAAACAGCACACTGGAAACTACTCCGGTTATTGGTTACCTGGTTGATGAACTGAATCTTAAAGACCAATTACTCTATGCAAATAAGAAGGGGAATAAAAGATATATTCTGAGAGATAACAGCCTTCATGCCCTGCCAATGTCACCACCTGCATTTCTTAAAACAAAATTATTCTCAGCTAAAGCGAAATTAAGATTATTTGCCGAACCATTTATAGGAAGATCGGAAGATGGCTATTACCAGAGCATTGCTGAATTTGTAACAAGAAGATTAGGAAAAGAATTTCTTGATTATGCAATAAATCCTTTTGTTGCCGGTGTGTATGCAGGTAAGCCGGAAGATTTAAGTGTCAAGTCTGCCTTCCCAAAACTTTATGCGCTGGAGGAGAAGTACGGAGGATTAATTATAGGAACAATTAAAAGCATTCGTGAGAGGAAAAAACGAGCTGAAGTTTCAAAACAAAGTGCTAAAATGATTTCATTTAAAGATGGAATGCAAGTACTTCCTGCTGCAATTTCTGAAGCATTAGGTCAACGGGTCCTTACTTCTGCAACTGTTAATGAAATCAGGAAAGAAGCGAACGGGTACAAAGTTATTTTTGAGCTTCATGAGTCATTAAAATCAATTCAATGCGATGCTGTAATTTCAACGGTTCCATCTTATGCAGCGGGTAAATTATTTTCCGGATTTGACAACGGTATCAGCAAACATTTTGATGAAATATATTATCCGCCTGTACTCGTAAATTATCTTGTTTATAATAAAACGAATATAGGCAGAGATTTAGATGGATTTGGCTTTCTTATCCCAGCTATTGAAAAGAAGTCGTTTCTTGGAGCAATATGGAGCTCTGTAATTTTTTCCGGCAGAGCAGATGAAGATAAAGCTGCATTTACATTATTTGTTGGAGGCGCACGAAATCCTGAGTTTGTAAATGAGGACAGAGAAGAACTGCTTAATAGTGTAAGGAAAGAATTTGAAGAATTAATGTTAATAAGCAATTCTCCGGTTTATACCTCAGAACGATTTTGGGAAAAGGCAATTCCGCAGTACAATTTAGGCTATATTGAACACGAAAATTATTTTGATGAGTTTGAAAAGAAGAATCCGGGATTATTTTTAAGTGGAAATTACCGTGGCGGAATATCAGTAGGTGATTGTATTAAGAATGCTGAGCTGGTTTCGAATAAAGTTTTAGAAAGTATTTAGTAGTTTTTAATAATTTATTATTGAGATTGATATAAACAGAAAGGATGATTGAATGTCACAATTTCCAACAATTCGTCACAGAAGATTACGTTATAACCCGATTATTCGTGATATGGTTCGGGAAACCGAATTGATGAAAAATGATCTTATATATCCATTATTTGCCGTGCCCGGAACAAAAGTAAGAAAAGAAGTTAAATCAATGCCGGGAGTATATCAGTTATCAGTAGATAAACTTGTTGAAGAATGCAAAGAAGTAAGAGATCTTGGAATACCCGCAGTAATTTTATTCGGCATTCCGGAGCATAAGGATGAAAAAGGTTCGGAGGCTTATGACCCAAACGGAATTATTCAAAGAGCTATCCGTGCACTTAAACAGGAAGTGAATGACCTGCTTGTTATTACTGATGTATGTCTGTGCGAATATACGTCGCATGGACATTGCGGTTTACTGGATGGTGAAGAAATACTTAATGATGAAACAGTTTCACTGCTTGCAAAGGAATCCGTTTCGCATGCAGAAGCCGGGGCTGATATGATTGCACCTTCCGATATGATGGATGGAAGAATAGCCGCAATTCGAAAAGCACTTGACTATAAAGGCTTTACAAAAATTCCTATTATGAGTTATGCCGCTAAATATTCATCAGGATTTTATGGCCCTTTCCGTGATGCTGCTGAATCCACACCGGCTTTTGGCGACAGGCGTTCACATCAGATGGATATTGGAAACATTAACGAAGCTCTGAGAGAAGTTGAGGAAGATATAAAAGAAGGTGCAGATATAGTAATGGTTAAACCTGCCGGTGCTTATCTGGATGTTATAAGAGAAGTTAAGCAAAGATTCGGAATGCCTACTGCCGCCTATCAGGTAAGCGGGGAATATGCAATGATTAAAGCTGCTGCTGCAAATGGATGGATTGATGAAGAGCGTGTGATGATTGAAGCTGCAACTGCAATAAAACGTGCCGGTGCAGATATGTTCCTGACATACTTTGCAAAAGATATTGCAAGATGGATTGATAAAACCAGGAAATAACAAAATCCGAACTGCTTAGATTAATTTAAAAGGCAATCCATTATTTAGGATTGCCTCTGCAATTTTGTTTATTTCCACTTAACATAATCCACAATACAAAGCACTGAATTAAGATCATTAAAAATTATTTCTTCAGGTTCATCAGGAAGCAGGGGCAGGTTAATAATTGTTTCTTTTTCTTTTACTTCAAGTCTTAATCTTGCAAATCTGTCTCCGCTTAAAATAATTTTAATTGGTACATACATTCTGAAATTTTCCGGAACTCCTTCCTGAATTACTTTGCAAATAACCCTGTACTTACCATCCTCTGTCTTTTCTGCTTTATACGAAAATTTATAATTTGGTATATCTGTTCCGTAAACAAACTGATTAAAGAACCAGCTCATATCCTGCTTTGTATATTTTTCAGTTATTCTTTTGAAATCCTCTGTATTTGCCTTCTTGCCGTAATACGTACTAAAGAATTCCCGCAGCATATTTGTAAAAGCATCTTCGTTCATGCTATTAAGATCGATCAGCATATTTCTCAGCATATGAAGAACCCACGCACCCTTCTTATAAATTATAAGCCAGTAATCTCCTTCGGTTTCACTGGATTGCGTTCTGTAACCAAGCCAGATCGGTCCGGCTTCCTGTCCGCTGCTGAAAAGATACTGCCTGTTATTCAGAATAAGTTTTTTCCAGTCATTAAGTATGTCAAAAAACTCTTCATTATCATTAAAAGCTAATTGAATAAACCAAAGAGCAGAATATTCGGAGAATGCTTCACTAAGCCACTGATCATGATATGTCTCAAAATCTACGCCTATACCCCACCATTGATGGGCAGTTTCGTGTGCACGGAACAATTCCCCTGATTTATCATATTGAATACCCTGATAGTTAGACCATGCTAAATGAACAAGACCGGGAAAAGCTTCTCCATGTGAATATGGTATAGGGGTAACGTTTAATTCTTTTAGTGGAATTTTACCAAAAACATTCCGGTAAAACTGTATACTTGCAAGTATATCAGTTCCTATTTTTTCTTTCATATTCGAACCGGAGAGGATTTCATAGTCAACCAATAATCTGCTAAGTAATCTTTGTGTGGATTCGGAAATGTATACATTAACTTTATTATCGTCATCATCAGAATAGGTGTATATATCAAAATCACCAATGTTAAAAGAAGCATTTCGTATTGGTACATCACTTACCCATCTGGAGGTATGTCCATTATCAGTTGTATCCTGAGAAACTAATTCACCAACACTGACAATTTTATACTTCTCCGGAACTGTAAAAGAAATATCGTACAATGCATGCTCCCTGTAACCGTACTTTGGGTACCACAATAGTGACGATTTCAACAGCACCATTCCAAATTCATTTTTTTCTAATATATCTCCGCTGTAGTATGATTTAATTGTAAATGATCTATTGTTATCAGGCGAAGGGATTTGGATCCATAATTCTGAATCTGCCTGAATGAAGTTTACATTTTCATTATTTATAAATACTGAATCCACAATCAAATCACGGTAAATGTAGAACTTAATCCATTTATTATTATTTCGTATAGGGTTTACAACGGCTTCGCATTCACCATAAAAATCTAAACCGGAAGTTATATTTATCTTAATTTTATACTCACCAATTCTAAAATCCGGCTGTAATAATTCTTTAGTTTTATTGCTGCTATACTTTGAAATTTTATGAAAATTATTAATCACTTCACGTCTTTGCGTTCCAAAAACGTATCCTTTCTGTTTCTGTTTAAGAAAAATTTCTTCATTTTCATATGGAGAAATTTCAAAGAAAAGGGGATCACCATTATCAAGCACTATATGCGAATAAAAGAGCGCATTATTATCGTCCTCCAATGCTGCTTTGATAAAATCGGAATTAAAGTAATCCTGATCACTGTTGCAGAGATATTTTAGCATCCATTTTAATTCACGGTCAGTATAATTCGCCGATTCATCTTTGAATTCAAGTTCAGATATAGCAGATAAAACGGAGGTATCGGCAAATAAAATGAATAGCGAAGAAATTTTTTCGCGAAGTGATTCTTTGCCTAAAAATCTCTTCAGTTGATCTTTCTCCACTTTTACCGGAGGAGTATAAATAAATTCACCCTCACCTTTAAACAACAATGCCCACTCTTTGCCGTTAATTTTTGAAAATCTGTAAATTTCACCTTTCAATAAATCAAAAATGGCAACATCCTTTTTGATGATTAATCCATCCGGTGGCAGTTCTGCAACCGAAACAGCTTCAAGGCTTAGAAAGTCCTGGTTAATTTCAAGGAATCTGTTTACGGAAGTTGATTGTGCAATCGTTAATAAAGGAAAGGAAGCCAGCAGCAGAAAAATTAATTTAACTTTGTTCATCTTAACCCCGTGTAAGATGTTATTAAACCAGTGAATTAATATGAGCATTGAAAATATACAAAACTGTTTGGTAATAGTCTTA
>JAWOIK010000155.1:0-19045 GCA_046484705.1 Ignavibacteriaceae bacterium
AGAATGAGATTAAATGATGGCCGGGCTTTACCTGCTTTTATTGGGCAGGCATTGAATAATGAAGATGTAACTGTATTCGGTGATGGTTCCCAAACAAGAAGTTTCTGTTATGTCTCCGATCAGATTGATGGAATTTATAAATTACTCATGTCGAACGAAATCGAACCCGTTAACATCGGTAATCCGGAGGAGATCACAATAAATAAATTTGCAGAAGAAGTAATAAAATTAACCGGATCGAGAAGTAAGATTGTCCATAAGGAATTACCTCTGGATGATCCAAAAGTCCGACAACCCGATATCAGCAAAGCGAAAAGAGTTTTAAGCTGGGAACCTAAGATCCAGAGAGAAGCTGGGTTGAATAAGACAATTGATTTCTTTAAGAAAATCATTCCTCAAGTCAATTCGATATAATGGGTAAAAGGTTTACGTCAACAGTAGCGGGAGCATCTCTGTTCTTGGCAGCAATGAGCTTCTTAGGCAGAGGAATTGGGTTTTTTAAAGAGGTAGTATTCGCTAGTTATTTTGGTCTCAGTGAAGAGTTTGATATTTATTTAGTTAGTGCTGTTTTACCTCTTACAATAGATGTAATATTATATTTTATAGGTCAGAATTATTTTATACCAACATTTCATAAAGATAATAAAGATACTAAAGACAATAAAAATAAATTAGTGCGATTTAGTTTCTGGGCATTTACATTTTTAGGATTATTAATTTCTATTGTACTTTATATTTTCTCCTATCAAATAGTAAGTGCATATTTAGTAAATCTCTCACAGGAAAAAATTGATCAGGCTATACAAATCTTCCAGTTATTTCTAATTACGATACCACTGTCTTCTGCCATTTCAATATTAACGGCTTTTCTTCATAGTAAGTTTGATTTTTCATCGCCAAGCTATTCAAGATTATTTTTAAACGCAGCTATTATTTTAATCATAATACTTTTCACTGATAAGCTTAATATATTTGTAATTCCTGCAGGGCATATTATTGGGACATTCTTTCAGTTAGCTTATCTATTAGTTAAATCAAAACTCCAATTATTTGGAAATATCTATTCAAATGTATTAGTAAAGAAGTTGCTAAAAGGATCGCTACTCATTACTATTTTAATTGAATCAATCAGCCAATTGTATCTAATTTCCGATAGGTATTTTATTGGGTTGGTTGATGAAGGGGGTATAGCGGCATTAAGCTATGCTCAGACATTCTTTTTACTTCCGATTTCTATAATTACAATTGCTCTTTCTACCGCAATCCTACCAAAGCTATCAAAGAACTTTGCAGAAGGTAATTCAGCTAAGGTAGAAAGTACATACAATGATGGAGTGAACATCAATCTATTTATGTTCGTACCACTGACCATAATTTATTTTTTAAATGGTGATATCCTCATACAATTTATTTATGAAAGGGGAAACTTCAGTCCTTCAGATACAATTTTAACATATAACGCTTTGAAATTTTTTGCATTGAGTTTTATTTTTTATTCCACCTACTCACTATCCAACAAACTGATTTATTCAACTAATCTTTCTAGCTATCTTCTTTATATTACAGTGATTGGAATTGGCATTAAGATACTTTTAAATTTTTTATTGATTGATTCGATGAAACAAAATGGACTTGCAATTGCTACAGCCGTAAGCTATGTTTTTTTCTTTAGTAGCTCGTTAATAGTCTTGAAATCTAAAAGAATAATAAGAAAAAATAAGTTTACAAGCATATTAACTTTTCAGGTTTTTAACAGTATACTATCTTTGATACTGGTTAGGATAATAGCTATCACTTCATTAACTAATTTGAATAATTCGCGATATCTTGAAGTATTTCTTTTCCTGGCGATTTATTTTTTGAACCAAATGTTTATCAAAACTCGATCAGCTGAGCTTATGACTTCATTGTTTTTTCGCTTATATAGACAAAATGTCAATTAACAGTAATTTTAGAACAAAATATTAATCTTCAGAAATTTGAACAATTTAAACTTTCATTTCATGAGAGATTTTCAGCTAGTTTTAATAGCATTAGTTCTTGCATTATCTATAACTTATTTTGGAGACGTAACTTTACCTTTCCTAATAATTGGTATAGCAGGAATATTAACTTACCTATTTAACGATAAATTCATATTAGTAGCTCTAATAACAGTTTTCCTTGTATTTACAAGCGAATTTTTTGAACAATACAGATTTATCATTCACATTTCTGCGGCTTTGATTTTGATGTTACTTTTCTTAAAAGCATACGGATTACAGGTGAAAGAGTATATGAAAGTCCCGCATGAAATATGGTCATTTCTAATTATACTTTTTTCTACTTTATTCATAGCCACTATTTTTTCTTATTCTTTCTCAATCAGTCTTGCCACTTTAATTCGCACTCTGCAGTTTTTTATTATTTGCTATATATTTTATTCGCTCCTTCAATCTGAAAGGGTTATATATATTTATATATCTTCAATACTCATAGTAGCTGCTATTTGGGGGATACGCATTTTTATAGATTTGTACTCTTTAGGAATAGAAAATTATTTCAAAAAAATAATTGTTAAGGAAGTATTCGATTTACAAAGCAGTATTTCGTATGGAAGTTATACGATTTTTTTTATTTCCATTTCATTAGCAATTGCATTATTATTTTTGAAAAAATTTAGTATTGGAAGGATGAAAATATTTCTGTCAATTTATATTTCGTTTAATGTATTGATAATTATTTTTTCTAACTCAAGGGGTGTTTTAATGGCAACTATTATTAGTATCTCGTTCATATTACTCACTCTGAAAACAGAATTATATTTAAAAATTATTACGACTTCATTGTTAGTAGTAGTTGTATTTATACTATTTCAACCTGATTTATTGGAATTCATTGGTTCTTACTCGCGTGGATACTCACTTAATCAAAGAGAATTATATTGGGATATTGGATTGAGAATGATTTCAGACCATCCTTTAGTCGGGATTGGTCCGGGTATTTTTGATAAACAATTTTTCAATTATGCTGCATCATCCCATATTGGTTTTTTAAATCAACCTGATATAATAGCAGGAAAACCACACCCTCATAATTTTTTTATTTACCTTACGGTCGAGAACGGAATTCTTGGTTTAATAACTGCAATTTCGTTCTTTGTATTATTCTTTTATATCGCATTCAGAGCAATGAAACTAACAAAAAACAGAAGTAGAGAACATTATACAATTTCCGTAGCCATTACCGGAATTGGTTTTGGGGAACTAGCAAGAAGTTTTATAGAGGTATCTGGGCATTTGTATTACGGAATCCTAACAACCGATTTACCTTTTTGGCTAACATTCATAATTCTAATTTACATCAAACAATTTTACTCAAATACAGAACTAGCGAAAAATATGTAGAAGAATTAGAATGAAATTTAACAACCTGAAGAATTATCTTAACAAAATTTTGATTTTTAACTTTCCCTTAAAAGAAGGTTATTGGAATACGATAACAAATTGTTCGATAACTGAGAAACCGAAAAAGCTGGGGCGATATTACATGGATTTTAGTTCAAAAGCAGATTATCCCGGAGAATTTTCGGAGGAAGGAATTCCACTATTCAAATATCCCGATCAACTTCCAACCGAGCAGCCAGTGGTTATTGCTCAATATGCTTTGGGCATATACGAATTACTTATAAGAACTGACTTTAAAGATGAGAAATTGAAATTCAAATTTCTTAATACAGTAGATTGGTTTAAAAAAAATTGTGCCGAATTAAATGATGGAAAAGTATGGTATATTAATAAGCTTTATCCTGAATATGGATTAAATGAACCATGGATATCTGCAATGACTCAAGGCGAAGCTATCTCAGTATTAACCAGAGGACAATTGTTAAGTAACGATCCGTATTTGGAAAAACTTGCTGTGGAAGCCTTAAACCCGTTCTTGCATACAGTTCAGAATGGTGGTTTGATAAATTATTTTAATTCTATTCCGGTGTATGAAGAATTCCCGTCACCAGGTAGAACTAGTGGTGTTTTGAATGGAACTTTATTTGCTCTATTTGGTGTGTTTGATTTAATTTTGTTCAATCAAAATAAAAGAGCGATACAAATATTTAATCAAGGTGTTAAGGCAGTTAAAAAATTATTACCCTATTATGACTTGAAGTACTGGACCAGGTATTATTTATTCGATTACCCTCAAAAATATACTTCTTCTTTCACTTATCATCTATTAATGGCTGAACAATTAAAAGTGATGTATTATTTAACTAATGATCATATTTTTCTAGAATATTCTGAACGATGGATTAAGTACTCAAAGAATTTTTTTAAAAAGAATAGAGCGTTGGTAGAAAAATTAATTTTTGCAAATAAAATTTATCCTTCTAAAAAGTAAAGTATGGAAATTGCAGATCTCATAGATAAGCATAGGATATTATCGAGAACAATTAATCCTGTTATAAATTATATTTTATATCTAGTAAGGTTAGTTTTCAAAACTATTCGTAGAAATGGTAAAAATATAGTCATTGTTTCATTACACAAACTTGGCGATTCTGTTTTCACAATTCCTGCCATAAAAGAAATCCAAAAACATTATAGAAAAAAAATAATTATTGTTTGTTTTCCAGAGGTAATTCCAATTTATGAAATTTTACTTTCCGATGTTGAATACTATAAAATTGAACATAATGATTTTTTTTTTAATGGGAGAATAGCTAAATCAAAGGCTAGGAAGATTTTAAATTCAGCAAATCCGGATATACTATTCGATTTCAACGGAGTATTGACATCCGTTTCTTTAATATTAACAACTAAAGCCAGGTTAATTATCGGAATGTGCCGGCAACAGTTTAATAAAGTATATGATTATCATACTCCAATTAGAAGAATTCCGCATATGATTGATCGTTACCTTGATATAGTTGCAACGGTAGTTCCTGAGTTTAATGATTCTGAGCGAAGAAAAAGTATAAGTAATTTTAAGGCTACTAAACTAAGTGAAATAAAATTCTTAATTCAGCCATTTGCCGGGTGGAAAGCTAAAGAATGGAATTTGAATAAATTTGTAGAACTTGCAATTAAATTGAGTAAGAGTTATGCTGTTGCTATAGTCTCACCGCCAAAGCAAATATCCAAAGATATTATTGATGAATTATTAAAGTATAATGTACAGTTCTTCGAAACACATTCAATTATTGACTTAATTGAACGATTAAAAGAGTGTACTATATTCATTGGGAACGATTCTGGTCCACGACAAATAGCAAGTATTTTAGAGAAACCTACTTTTACAATTTATGGACCCACAAATCCTGTCTATTCGGTCCCGATTGGTGAACATCATATGGTGATCAGTAAAACATTAAAATGCTCTCCCGAAGAGAATAAAGATTACTGTTTCACTCTTGCTGGTCTAAAGGGTTGCCCAGCTTTTGAATGCATGAACCTTTTAACAGTGCAAGAAGTTTACATCAGATTAAGTAATTTTGTTGAACAATTAAAAAATAATTAGTTTTATTGGAGTCATTGCAAATGCCTGGACTAAGTTTAGTATTAAACGTCAATTCTGAAATTGATTATAGTGAAGTGAGATCAATCCTATCCATTCAAAATTATTTAGATGGTTATACCAGTCGAAATATTATAACAGAAAATAACTTGTTTATTGGTTGTAATGTTTATCCGGATTATCCTCTGCATACTTTTTCAAATGAGGATCTGGTAATTATTATTGAAGGAAAAGTATATAATAAAAATGAATCAGAATTATCTAATGAACTGATATCATTATCTAATCAAATTCAAAAAAATGGAAGTATTAACTCAATAAATCCTTGGTTACAGAATGCTGATGGTGATTTTATCATTATAATATATAATAAAAAATCTAAAACCTTCTATTTGTTTAATGATATATTCGGTCGATTGCCGTTATATTACAAATTAACAGAAGGAGGCATCATTGTATCACGTTATTTAAACTTCATAAACAACATAAATCCCAAAACTGATTTTGATAAAATCGCTATTTCACAATTTTTAATGTTTGGATATATTCTAAATAACCGCACAATTTATAATGAAATCAACCATTTAAGACCAGCAACATTAATCAAATATCAAAATAACAAAGTAACTCTTGAAAGTGTATTTAAATTCAATTTTCAGCAGCGAAAATATATCAACAGGGATTTGGATGAAAATTTAAGTAACCTTGAAGAATTATTCAGCATTTCTTGTAAAAACAGATTTTTGAACAATAAACCTAATATTGTGACATTAAGCGGAGGATTAGATTCACGGTTAGTTGCCTCTTGCATGTACAAGAATAAGATCCCTTTTTCAACAGTCACATTTCGTCACAAAGATGGCTCGGTTATTCGTGATGAGCAGATTGCAATAGAACTCTCAAAAATGTTTGGCGTAGAGCACAGAACTCTTGAGATAAATCCACCCACTGGAGATGATGTGATAACTCTATTAAAAATTAAGGAAGGAATGAATTCTCTTTTTACATCTTATTTATTGCCATTTTATCATCAGGTAAAAAGTATCTATGGAAATGAAATTAATTTTATTACAGGCGACAATGGGGATAAATTAATTTTTACGCTGGATAAACCGGTAAAATCGTTTAACAGTTCGGATGAACTAGCACACTATATTTATACGGAACATGCTTTATTAGAGGCTGAGAAAATTCAAGAGTTTACAGGTATTGAAAAAAATACTATTCTTGAAGAAATCAAAAATCTGCTTGATACATTTCAGGAAGATAATTTGTGGCAAAAGTACGTACATTTTAAGATTATGGAGCGACCGCACAAATTCGCTTTTCAGGGGGAGGATAGACATCGACACTTTTTTTGGTCAATATCACCATTCTGGTCTTTCCCCTTTTACAATTATATTATGAATTGTTCAGACATCTCAAAGAAACAACATAAACTTTATGCCGGATTGATAAAAAGATTCTCCAGTGAAGCAATACAATTACCTTATTCGAATTTTAAATCTTCGGTTAATTCACTTAAAGGTAAGATAGGACTTTCAATGCTTTATCATATTTATCCGCGTATCCCTAAAAGTATTAAGATTAAATTTAAAGTAGGATTTTTAGGATGGAACCCAAAAGTGAAACCAGATTCGCTGCTTGTAAAATGTATTAAAGAACAATATGCCCATTCTGATAAAATTTCAGATTATTTGAGACTTAGTGATCATGAAGAACTTAAAATGATTCGGAAAGCAACATTGTTTAATATTTTAACTGTAACATCCTCAATTGAAAATTATCAAACGGGTAAATCGTCTTTATTTAATTACTTAAAAAATGAATTTAAATGATCTATGATGATATTATTTAATGTAGTTCAGGAAAACCGATTAGAATTAACTTTTTTTATAAACTAAAAAGTTATAGACAAAATAAATTGAAAATTTTATTTCTTGCAGACTCGAATTCTCCTCATACCATACGTTGGGCTAAATCTCTTGTCATGTATAAGTTTGAGGTGATTATTTTTACTCTTCACACGCCAAATGAATTATTATTTCGAGAAACACCTGAAGTTAAAATTGTTAGTTTTAATATTTCACGAAGACTCCAATCGAAAGATGAAGATAGTCTTCAAAAAATAATTTATCCATATGCTGTATTCAAACTTAAAAAGATTATTAGAGAGTTCCGACCGGATATTGTACATGCTCATTATGCTTCTAGCTATGGGTTATTGGGCGCACTCTCTGGATTTCACCCATTCGTTTTATCAATTTGGGGGAGTGATTTGTTCAGATTTCCTAATTATTCATATTTACATAAAAGTATTATAAAATTAAATCTTCATAAAGCAGATAAAATATTAGCAACAAGTAAGACTCTTAAGTTAGAGGCTCATAAGTATACAAGTAAAGATGTTACAGTCATTCCTTTTGGAATAGATACTCAACTATTTAGACCAAACAATGTGAATAGTATATTTAATTCAGACAATTTAGTAATTGGAACAATAAAAGCTCTTGAAATAAATTATGGTATTGAGTACTTGATTAAAGCATTCGATATAATTAGGCATAATTTTCCAAATATTTCACTAAAACTATTATTAGTTGGAAGCGGCACTCAAAGAACTAATTATGAAAAATTGGTTAATGAACTTGGATTGAGCAATTATGTTCATTTTACCGGGTTTGTAAATCATGAAAAAATTCCTGATTATCAAAATATGCTTGATATATATGTGGCTATGTCGTTGCAGGAAAGTTTTGGTGTAGCTATTCTTGAAGCATGTTCTTGTGGTACTCCGGTTATTGTATCTGATGTTGGAGGTCTTCCTGGAGTAGTTGATCATGGAATTACAGGCTATATTGTAGAATCACAAAATGTTCAGGCATTGGTAGACAGTTTAACGAAATTAATCCTTGATCCCGTATTAAGAGATACAATGGGTCGAAATGGTAGACAGAAAGTCTTAAGAGAATTTGATTGGAAAGAAAGTGTTCAAAAAATGATAAGTGTTTATAACGGAGTAATAGATATAAAATGATGTTCGCAAAGCTGTATTACAAATTATTAAGAAAACCTATTCCTTATTATGCTAATTATCCGTTATATTTAATACTATGGAAACCAATTCGAAAATTTTTAAATGTTGTATTTATTCCAAACATACCATTTGCCTCGCTAAGAGTATTTTTGTATAGATTTATAATTGGATATAGGATAGGAAAAAATGTATTCATCGGGATGAAATGTTACCTTGATGATCTTGAACCTCACAATACCATTATAGAAGATAATGTCGTTATTTCTTACGGATGCTACTTTTCATTACATGGTATCGGACAGAAGCATACGTTTATTCATATAAAAAATGGTGCTTACATTGGAATGAGGACTGCTATTGCGGCTGGAAAAAATGGAATCACGATTGGGGAAAATACTATAATAGGTGCGGGATCGCTCGTGATTAAAAGCATTGATAGAGATTTAAAAGCTGCAGGTGTTCCCGTAAGGATAATCAGTCATTAATTTTCAAAATATACTTTAAGAAATAAACTATAATTTTCAGTGAAAATAGTAACTGTTGTTGGAGCACGACCACAATTTATTAAATCAGTACCCGTGAGCAGGGAACTTTTGCAAAATAATATTAATGAGGTGGTAGTACATACGGGGCAACATTTTGATCATAATATGAGTGATATTTTTTTTCAGCAATTAAACATCCCGGAACCTTCTTATTCTCTCAATATAAATAATTTGCCACATGGTCAAATGACCGGACAGATGCTGATAAAAATTGAAGAAGTTTTGTTAAAAGAAAATCCCGATCTTGTTATGGTTTATGGTGATACGAATTCGACAATTGCAGGAGCGTTGGCAGCCGCCAAACTGAATGTAAAAGTTGCTCATATCGAAGCCGGACTAAGATCTTTTAACATGCAGATGCCGGAGGAAATTAATCGTATAATAACAGATCGTATAAGTACATATTTATTTTGTCCTACTGATACCGCTGTAATTAATCTGAAAAACGAAGGCTTTACAAATTTTGATTGTAAAATAATACAGAGCGGTGATGTTATGTATGACTCAGTATTATTATTCTCTGAAATCGAAAGAAAACCATCTATAGCTATTGAAGATGAGTTTATATTGTGTACTATACATAGACAGGAGAATACAGATAACACTTCAAGATTAAATTCAATATCAGAAGCATTGCTTATCATTTCAGAAAATAATAAAATCATTTTACCTCTCCATCCGCGTACTAAGAAAAAATTTGAGAAACTTGAAATATTTAAGCACCTTAGAAACAAAGTTATTTTTACGAATCCTGTTGGTTACTTAGAAATGATTTATTTATTAAAAAGATGCAGGCTTGTAATGACTGATAGCGGTGGTTTACAAAAAGAAGCATACTTTTTTGATAGACCCTGTCTTACACTACGAGATGAAACTGAATGGGTCGAACTTGTTGACAACGGTTATAATTTAATATGTGGAAGTGATACCGAATCTATCATAAAGAATTTTGATTCTATCTTTTCACTGGAACATGATTTTGGGGTTAGTCTTTATGGAGATGGGAGGGCTGCAAAAAAAATAGTTGAGGAAATTTTGAAGTGAATATATTAATAATAAATCTTTATGCAGGTGCTCCATCAATGGGAATGGAATATAGACCTCACAACCTGGCAGTGAACTGGAAAGCAGAAGGGCATAAAGTTCTTATTGTTACAGCATCTCAACATCATTTAAGATCAAAACAATTTAATACTGTTAAAAAATTAGAAATACGAAATGTTGATGGAATTGAATATCTGGTGATTAAAACACCTGAGTATCATGATAATGGTTTTGGCAGGGTATTTAATATCTTAACTTTCCTACTTAAACTGATCTTGAATACTTCAAGAATTGCATCAGAATTTAAACCCGATGTTGTAATTGCATCATCAACATTTGTGTTTGATATATTTCCTGCTAAAAGAATTGCTTCGTTGTCAAAAGCGAAATTAGTTTTTGAAGTACGCGATCTTTGGCCTTTATCCATTATTGAATTAGGCGGGTATTCAAAGTGGCATCCTTTTATTTTGTTAATGCAGTTGGCAGAAAATTTTGCCTATAGAAATGCAGATAAAATTGTAACAGTTTTACCGAAAGCTTTAGATTACATGGTTGAACATGGTATGAAGCCAGAAAAATTTGTGTATGTGCCAAATGGAATTGTGGTTGAAGATTGGCAAATTGAAAATGAAATCCCCTCAGATATTACCGGACTGACTAAAGAAATAAAAACTAATAATAATAGAATTATTGGCTATGCAGGAAACCTCGGTATTGCCAACGCCTTACCACCATTGATTGATGCAATGAATTTACTTCAAAATGAACCTATCCAATTATTCATTATTGGAAAAGGTCCTGAGAAAGATAAACTCTTTCAAAAAGTAAAGAATTTTAAGTTAGAAAATGTTCACTTTATTGATGCAGTACCAAAAACTCTGATTCCTGCCATACTTGATAAATTAGATATTTTATATATCGGGTTACAAAACCAGCCTGTCTTTCGGTTTGGTATCAGTCCCAATAAATTGATGGATTATATGATGGCTGGGAAACCTATAATTCAGGCAATCAAAGCTGGTAATGATATAACTACCGAAGCTAATTGCGGAATTTCTATTGAACCTGAGAATAGCACTGCAATCGCAGATGCTATTAAGTATTTAATGTCACTTTCGGATGAAAAGTTAAATGAATTAGGAAAGAATGGTAAACAATACTGTCTTCGCTATCATGATTACCGGGTTCTGTCAAATAAATTAATTGAAGCTATTGTCCATTAAAAATATGTTAGCACATAAGTATAAATCTCAAATAGCTTACAGAGTCGAAACAACCCCGGATAGAGTTTTTCTTTACTGGAAGGGAAGAGTAGCACTTTATGCAATTTTAAAAGCCATGGACATCAAGCAGGGAGATGAAGTGATCATTCCTGCATTCACATGTGTTGTTGTTCCGAATGCTATTATGTATCTGGGGGCAATACCGGTTTATGTGGATATCTCAACTGATACTTATAATATGGACATATCCAGACTGGAACAAGCAATCACTTCCAAAACCAAGGTCATTATTTGTCAGAATACCTTCGGTCTTTCATCCAGCCTTGAGGAAATAAATCAAATTGCAAAAAAATACAACCTATATACTATTGAAGATTGTACTCACGGTTTTGGTGGACAATACAACGGAAAACCAAATGGTTCTTACTGTGATGCTGCCTTCTATTCAACACAATGGAATAAACCATTTTCAACAGGCATTGGCGGATTTTCTGTTATTAATAATTCTGATTTGACTATTAAAATAAATAATCTGGAAAGTCTGAAGCATAAAACAACTTTTATCGATAATATTACATTAGCTGCACTAATATTATTCAGGGAGTATTTTATTAACCGGTTTACTTATTACAAGTTCGTACAGCTATATAGGTTTCTGAGTAATAAAAATTTGATAATAGGATCAACCCAGGGCAATGAGTTAACGGAACTTCGGCTGCCTGGAAATTACTTCAAAGATATCTCAACCATTCAGGTTTTTGCCGGTATCAAGAGATTGAGAAAATTAGATAGTCTGAATAATTTGAGAAAATTTAATGCTGAACATTATATTTCTTTTCTAAAAGTGAATAAGAAAAAATATGTTGATGAAAAATTTTTTGGCAATCATTTATTCTTAAAATATCCTATCTTAGTAACAAACAGGGAATTATTTATTTCATTAGCTCAAAAGGAAAACGTAATTTTAGGAGACTGGTTTCACTCTCCGTTATACCCGGTTAGAGGGGAACTCACACCATGGAAATTTAATCTTGATAGTTTTCCTAATGCAAATAAGACATCTGGTAATATTGTTAATCTGCCCACTGATGTTAAAAAGATTAATAACGTTATCAGGTTTCTGAAAACCAATTTAGATTTGATAATGTAATCAGGGATGAAATAACGTTAAGAAACCTATACCAGACTTAAATCTGAAAAATTTAAGACGGAATACGTTAATTATTAAATAGAGAAGAAAAATTACTTGCTTAGATTTTATTTATCATTAAAATAGCATATTTTACACTCTAAATTTTTAATAATACTGAGTCGGGAAAATTTTTTTTAATTCTCATTTTTTGTAATATAGTTTACCTATGAATAAAGATTTTCTATTATTCCATAAGCCGTTTATTTCTGAGGATGAAGTAAATGAAATTGTAGACACAGTTCGCTCAGGCTGGCTTAGCATGGGTCCTAAAACTATCAGATTTGAACAGGAGTTTAATAATTATATAGGAGCTAAAAGATCTGTAGCTGTTAGTTCCTGGACCGCAGCCGGTCATTTAACTCTTGAAGCATTCGGAATTGAAAAAGATGATGAGGTCATTGTTCCTACAATGACGTTTCCTGCCACAGCCGAAATTGTGTGTTACTTTGGAGCCAAGCCGGTTATTGTTGATGTTGACGAAAACACACTAAATATCTCACTCGAAGAAATTGAAAAAGCCATAACTCCCAAAACGAAAGCTATCATACCTGTTCATTATGGAGGGCAGCCTTGTGATCTGGATGAAATAAATGAAATTGCTAAACGACATAACCTGAGGGTTCTCGAAGATGCTGCTCATTCCTTGCCTGCATATTATAAAGGAAAAAAGATTGGCTCTATATCTGAAGTTACATGCTTCAGTTTCTATGCTACCAAGACATTGTCCACTGGTGAAGGTGGTATGATTTGTACGAATGATGAAGAAATTGCAGAACGATGTGCAATAATGCGTTTACACGGGATTAACAGAGATGCCTGGAAAAGATACAGCGAGTCCGGATCATGGTACTATGAGGTGGTGGCGCCTGGTTATAAATATAATTTTACAGATCTTCAGGCATCGCTTGGTTTACCTCAGCTTAAAAAGGTAGATACGATGTGGGAATGGAGAAAAAAAATTGCAGCCAGATATACAGAAGCTTTTAAAAATTTTGAATTAATTACTTTACACACCATTAAACCGGACAGAGAATCTTCCTGGCACCTTTATCCAATCAAACTTAATTTAGAAATGCTCAGTAAAAACCGGGCTCAGATTATCGACGAATTAAAACGAAACAATGTGGGAGTTGGAGTTCATTTTATGCCCGTTCATCAGCATCTTTACTATCAGAAAACTTTTAATCTGGACGACAGGAATTTTCCAATAGCATCATCTGCATTTCCCAGACTTATGTCATTACCAATTTATCCGGGAATGACCGATCAAAGTGTGGAAAAAGTCATAACCCTTTTAATAGATACTTTAACCAAATTTAAAAAATAGATTTTTCCTGATGATGGGAAAACAAGGCAGCTTCATAAAGCGGTTAACTGATATAATTTTCAGCACACTTATCTTAATCTTAACTTCACCTCTATTATTGATTACAGCAATTGCGATTAAGATTGAATCGAAGGGTCCTGTGCTTTTTGTCCAGGAACGAACAGGCCTTAATGGAAGACCTTTCAGAATGATTAAATTCAGGGGCATGGTAGTAAATGCGCTTGAGATCGGTCCTGAGCTTACCCAGGAAAATGATCCACGCATAACTAAAGTTGGAAAGTTCTTAAGAAGGACCAGTATTGATGAAATTCCAAATTTTATTAACGTACTAAAAGGGGAGATGAGTCTGGTAGGGCCAAGACCAGAGATAACATCAATCACTTCAATGTATAATGACTTTCAGAAAAAAGTTTTTGAGTTTAAACCTGGTGTCACTGGAATTTCACAAATCAAAGGCAGACAAAAATTAACACCCGCAGAGCGAGTTAAAATGGAAATAGAGTATTACAAACAGCCGACAATCTGGAGTGATTTCCTTATAATTCTCACTACGTTCAAAATAGTTTGGAGTAATGAAGGAAATATCTAATATTAATCACTTCCCATCTAATTTGTTTTCTTGAACAAATATTTAACCAAATTTTTGCCCTTGTGCCATTTTTACAAAAACAATAAGTTCAATGTAAAATTTTAATCATTTCAGGAATTCAATGAAGAAGCTACTCATTTTCTTATTCGCTATTCCCTTCATACATAACTTCTCATTCAGCCAATCACACAGGATTATCGAAAGTTCACCCGATCATATTAAACTCGAGTTTAATTTTGAGGGAAGCTACACAATTATTGAGAATGTTATTAATGGAACCAGGTATAACACTATTGATGGAGAAGAACTTTATATAAGAAAATCGGGTGAACCGTGGATACCAGACTATCGTATTCAAATCGGCATTCCTTTCAACTCCGACGTAAAAATTTCGATTCAGGATATAAGCAAAGTTAATTATTCCGGAATATTCTTTCTGCCGGTACCTGATTCGCTTGATCAGCCTTTTGAGCTTCTTCCTTTCGATCAAAACATTTATAATTCTAACTCTTATTTTCCGATTTCAGCTGCAGAAATAGAAGGTGATTTTCAGATGCGGTATGCCCGTATTGCATCCGTAAGTATATCTCCTTATCAGTTCAATCCGGTTAGCCGTGAAGTAATTCATAATAAAAGATTGATAGTGAGGATTGACTTTATTCAAAACTCAAATCAACCCGTCTCCCTAACAAAAATAAATGATAAAATGACGGACGATATTCTAAGATCGACTGTAATTAATTATGAAATTGCCAGAGAATTCACAGGTAAGGTCAATACTTACTCAAGTTCACCCGAGGTAATTGAGGATTATTGGTATAATCCGCAAAAAGATTATTACAAAATCTATTTGAATAAAAAGGGTGTGTATAGGATAACTTATGAAATGCTTATTAATGCAGGAATATCTGAAACAAAACTCAGGGATATGAATTTCGAATTATTTAATGAAGGAGAATCAATTCCTTTAGATATCGTTGACTTGAACAATGACGAAGTTTTTAATTCAGGAGATTATTTTCAGTTTGTCGGAGGACCGCCAAGCCCTACTAATGAATATACCAGGATGAATATTTATAATACAACTAATGTGTATTGGTTTTCTTATGAGGCTGATTCGGTAAATCAATATAGGAATAAGAATGGTGCACCTTCTGGCTCATCACCATTAATAACTAGTGCAGTAGAAACTTTTTTTTATGAGAAAGATATACATTACGATCGTTTTGGTCATGCTAATACTGATGAACGTGATTACTGGCAATGGGGATATGTAGAAGCTCGTAACAGAGCGCCATTTCGAGATTTTTACTTTACTATTGAGGACAGTCTTGTTTGGAGACGAGATCCATTAAAAGCAGAAGTTACATTGAGAGTTGGATTTCATGGTCGTACTACTACGACGTGTCCTTCTCAAAATGGACATGATGTAACAATAAATCTTAATGGTCAGTTAGTGGGTGTAAAACAATGGAACGGTCAAGCACCCTCTCTTTTTGAAAAGTCATTCTATATCGGTGCAAATCATAATGGTGATACAATAGCCATTTCTCCAAATAACCAACAGGTGATCTCTATGTTCGCTTATGGAAACATTTGTGACACTGCTCAAGCTGATTTTGTATGGATTAATTATATAGAATTTGATTACTGGCGAAGAAATAAAACTTATCCGAACAATTTTTATTTTAAAAGTCCGCCAAATGATTTTGGTGCAAATCGATATTATTTATGGGGGTGGGAACGTGATCACATGAAAATTTATATTCCAAGCCGCGGTGAATTGATTCCAAACCCTAATATTACAAACAGCACAGATCTAAGTGTTATTTTCAATGATACCATAACAGTCCAAACAGATTATTATTGTGTCGCTGACGATTATTTTTTAACTCCTGATTCTATTAAACATCATCAAAATAATTCTGATTTGCGGAATACATCAAACGGAGCCGATTATATTATTATTACACATCCATTATTTCAGAGTCAAGCACAGCAACTGGCTGACCATAGGTCATCAAATTTAGCTGGCTACTCAAATCCACGAGTTGAGGTGGTTAATATTTTGGATATATATACAGAGTTTTCTTATGGATTGATCAATCCGTTTGCACTTCGGGAATTCGCAAAATATACTTTTGAGAATTGGCAAACTCCTGCTCCGGCTTTCATCGTTTTATTCGGTGATGCCAGTTATGATATTCGTGAAATATATCCTACTAACCGTAAGAATTTCGTACCATCCATTCCGTATCATGTTAAAACCTTTGGACAATTGCCGAGTGACAATTTAATTGTTGCTGTTGCGGGTAATGATATCTCACCAGATATATCCATTGGAAGATTGTCGTGTGAAACTATTGATGAGGCTAACGTATTGATTGATAAAATCATAAATTATCCTGCTGATGATACAAAGGAATGGAAAGAGAACGTAATCTTACTTGCTTCAGGATTAGATTATCAGGACCAAATAGATTTCCAGTTCAATTATTGGAGTAAGGTTTTAGAGACTAATTTTCTTATTCAGAATGGCATCCATGCAACAAAGGTATTCAATTTCCCTGAACCTCAGGACACAGCATTCTTTGGCTCGGGTCCAAGGATGAGACAGGAAATAAACAAAGGAGCAGCATTAGTTAATTATTATGGTCACGGAGGCGGGGCACAGTGGGATCTGATTTTTACTAAAGATGATATTCCTGAATTAACAAACCAGTTTAAGCTACCGGTAGTTTCAAGTATTACCTGTTATACTGCTCATTTTGATAATGCAGAATCATTTGGTGAAGTTTTTGTTAAGATTGCCAATAAAGGAGCAATTGGTTTTTGGGGAAGTGTTGGATTGACTTATTGGCAAACCGGCAGAACAATGAATCAGCATTTGTATGATCACTTATTTAATAACAGAAATTATGTGATTGGAAGTGCCATTCTTAGCGCAAAAGCTACAGTAGGCGGTGGTACGTATGATGTGATGACTGCACAACTTGCATATCTGGGAGATCCGGCCGGAGCCCCACGATCTCGGAGACCGTACTCCGGAGGCCCAGCATGGTGGCGTAGAGGGACAGCGTCTGGCCTACCGACGCCCTGTCCCCGACCACGCGGACCATCTCCAGGGCGCTCTGGACGTGGATGTCCATCACGGCCAGCTGGACCCGGGCGGTGTGCCGATCGACCCAGTCCCTGAACTCCGCGTCCACCCTCCCCTGCAGGCGCCGGTAGACGCGCGTGAGGGGAGAGCGAGGCCCGTCGAGGGCGCCGGTGTCCATGCCGTTGCGTCCGAGCTCGGCCAGAAGCCCCGCCCGGAGCTTCCGGGCCTCCTGCTCCCCGAGGTGGTGCAGGCGGGTGTAGCTGGCGAGGAGCCGCTCGACAGGCACTCTCCCGCCGCTCTCATCCACCATCTCCGCGGCCGACCGCACGTGCTCCTCCAGCACCCTCTCGGAGGCCACGGCGGCCGCGATACGGAGCCGATCCATGAGGTCGGCGGGCACCCTGCGCTTACGGAAGATTGGAGACATGGAGCA
Organism: Ignavibacteriaceae bacterium; assembly: GCA_046484705.1. Classification (GTDB taxonomy): domain Bacteria; phylum Bacteroidota; class Ignavibacteria; order Ignavibacteriales; family Ignavibacteriaceae; genus JAGXRK01. The sequence goes on from JAWOIK010000155.1 coordinate 17,984, forward strand.
TCCTGGCCCGAGGGGTCTTTTGCAGGCCAGGGGTGCAACACGCGTTCTCCGGCGCCCGTGGGGTGTGGTAGACCCGGCATGTCGCTGAGGGATAATGTCTTACACGGCTGTTGACCTTCCGGGGGGCGGCCTCCCGCCCGGCCCGGCGCCCAACTGTTTTCCCGGTCCGGCACCTTTTTGTCGCACAGGGAGCCGCTCACCCCGGGCTCGGGAACGGGGGTGTGCAGCGGGGGCTCGGCCCCTCAGCCCCCATCCGGCAGCTTCAGCGTGAAGGTGGTTCCCGAGCCGACTTCGCTCTCGAGGGTCACATCGCCGCCAAGGAGCCGGGCCAGCCGGCGGCAGATGGCGAGGCCGAGACCGGTGCCGGAGCCGGGGCGGGTATGGGAGCTGTCGAGCTGGGTGAAGGGCTCGAAGATCCGTTCGTACTCGGCCGCCGGGATCCCGGGCCCCTGGTCCCTGACGTGGACCCGGAGGCAGGACGGGTCGTCCCGATCGACGACCACGTCCACCCGGTCGCCGTCGGTATACTTGACCGCGTTGCCCACCAGGTTGATAAGGATCTGACGGAGCTTGCCGGGGTCGGTGGAGGTGATGGCGGGGGCGTCCGTGTCGACGCAGTGGAGCGTGATGCCCCGGTCGGCCGCGTCGGACTCCACGATCTCCGCAACCTCCCGGGCGAGCCCGGCCACATCGGTCTCCTCGCTCCGGACGGACTCGTTGCCGGCCTCGGCCCGGGACAGGTCGAGGATCTCGTCGATGATCCCCACCAGGTGCCAGGCGCTGGCCTTGATCCGGGCCAGGGAGTCGGTCTGCCGCTCACTGACCTCTCCGAGCACTCCCGACTCCAGGAGGTCGGCGAACCCCACGATCCCCGTGAGGGGCGTCCGCAGCTCGTGGCTCATGACCGCCAGGAACCGGCTCTTGGCCCGACTCGCCTCTTCCGCCGCGTCCCGGGCCTCCTTCAGCGCCACCTCCGCCTCTTTCCGCTCCGATGCGTCCCGTACGATCCCGGTGCGGTAGATGGCCGTCCCATCGTCATCGGTCTGGAGGGTGAAGTGGTCG
>JAWOIK010000198.1:0-45320 GCA_046484705.1 Ignavibacteriaceae bacterium
ATTTTACTGAAGCCTCTGGCTAGTCCGGCATTATTTAAAATAATGTCCGGTTCTCTCCATTCTTCTACAAGGTCAGTTTGAAGATTTTTAACATTGTCGTAGTTTCTGATATCTACCTTTACACATTTTGTTTTTATTTTATATTTATCCTCCAGATCTTTTGCAATAGTATTTAATCTATCCTCTCTTCGTGCCAATAATAATAAATTTGCACCAAGCCTGGCAAACTCAGTTGCACTGGCCTCACCAATTCCCGAAGAAGCACCTGTTATTAAGATCAGTTTATTTTTTAGATCTGTCATAATTATATCCCGTATTATATGAATCTGATTTTATTATTTGTTAACTAAATATCCCTTCCATCAATGAATTGCATTTAATACACTTGTTGTTTCTCAGATTAACCAGAGTAACAGTATGCCAATTTCGCTTAATTAGTACAGAACCGCAGGATCTACAGTATGTTGATTGATTTTCCGGGTCATGTATATTTCCCAGATAACAATATTTTATTCCCATCGAATCCGCTATTCTTTTTGCACGCTTTAGTGTAATTGGAGGAGTTGGATCTCTATCCAGCATTTTAAAATCAGGATGGAAGGCTGTAAAATGAAGCGGAATATTCTCCCCAAGGTTTTCTAAAATCCAGCCGCATTCCTTTTTTATTTCTTCTTCTGAATCATTCTCATCCGGAATTAATAAAGTAGTAATTTCAAACCAGACATCTGTTTCATTCCTGAGCCATATCAAAGTATCAAGGACATCATCAAGGTGCGAGAAGGTTAATTTGTGGTAGAATCTTTCTGTAAAACCTTTCAAATCAACATTGGCTGCGTCAATAAATTTGTAAACATCTTTTCTTGCCTCTTTGTCGATATAACCTGCAGTAACCATTACCGATTTTATACCTTCATCTCTCGCTATTTTTGAAATATCTATAACATATTCACCGAAAATTGTTGGATCGTTATATGTGAAGGCTATTGATGGAGTTGAATATTCCTTTGCAAGCTTTATAACATCTTCAGGTGAAGCAGTCAAGGCATTGTTATCATCCAATTTTGCTTTGCTTATAGACCAGTTCTGGCAAAATTTGCAGCCGAGATTGCACCCGGCTGTTCCAAAGCTCAGAATTTCGGTTCCAGGCAAAAAATGATTTAATGGTTTTTTCTCAACCGGATCAATGGCAAAGCCTGTTGGTCTGCCATAACCTAAAGTGTATAATTTTCCGCCCCGATTTTGTCTTATGTAACAAAACCCCGGTTGTCCATCACCAATTTTACAATACCTTGGACAAAGTGTGCAGAGTATTTTATTGTTATCAGTGAGTTCCCACCATTGCGCTTCTTTCAAATTAATAGTATTCATAACATTACCTCACATTGCTTCAAACCTGAACCAGTTTAATCTGCTTTTTTCTGAATAGGGTGCTCCTGCTGTAAATATAATCATATCTCCTTCATTCACTAACTTAGCTTCAAGGATTATTTTTTTTGCTGTATCTATTGATATATTTTCTTTATCTATATGTTCAATATAAAGTGATGTAACACCCCAGACTAATCCGAGTTTGTTCATAGTATAAAAGCTGTTTGAAATAGCTATTATTTTACAGGATGGTCTGAACTTGGCAACATTACGAGCTGTTCTGCCTTTATTTGTTAAAACAACAATTGCTTTAGCAGAAATTTGTCTGCTGATATCTACAATAGCTCTTCCAACGGAGTCGAACAAATTTTCCTCATAACTTTCGGGCTGCGGAAAAATTATTGAATGCCTGTCATGTAAAATACTCTCCGCTTTCAGAACAACGTCATTCATAATCCGCACTGATTTTAACGGATAATTTCCTATAGAGGTTTCCCCGCTTAACATAACAACATCGGTTCCATCCCAGACAGCATTTGCAATATCGGAAGCTTCGGCGCGTGTTGGAATTGGTGAGTTGATCATCGATTCTAGCATTTGTGTTGCAGTAATTACAAGCTTACCAACTTCGTTACAGCGCTTAATTATTTTCTTCTGCAAAACAGGAACATCCTGCGGTGGAAATTCAACTCCAAGATCACCTCGTGCTATCATAATTCCATCAGAAATTTTTAGAATTTCTTCCAGTGAATCGATAGCTTCTTTCTTTTCTATCTTTGCAATTACCGGTATATCCTTGTTCTTTGCGTTTAGCCAGGATTTTAATTGTCTTATATCATCAGCCGATCTGACGAAAGATAATGCTATGTAATCAACCCTGTGCTTGGTAAGAAATTCAAGGTCTGAAAAATCTTTTTCTGTAATTGATGGAGTAGTCAATTTCATTCCCGGCAGATTAATTCCTTTTCTTGGGGAAAGAATTCCACCGTTTTCAATAACGCAAATTACAGAGTTCTCTTTTTTATCAACAATCTTTAACCTTATCAAACCATCATTAATTAAAATTGCATCGCCAATTGAAGCATCTTGTGCAAGCTTTTTATAGGACGCTGAGATTATGCGGCTATTACCTATAATTTCATCAGTTGTGATCTCTATTATATTACCATCAGTTATTTCTATTTCCGGTTTTTCAAGATCACCAATTCTTATTTTCGGTCCTTGCAAATCAGCAAGTATGGAAAGTGGAGATTTTTCCTGAATACATGCATTATTTATTTTATCAAAGAGCTTTTCATAAAAAGCATGATCGCTGTGAGATAAATTTAATCTGACTCCATCAATTCCTTTTCTTATTAATTGTGCTATAGTTTCTAAATCACTTGATGCCGGTCCAAGCGTAGCCAGAATTTTTGTTTTTGCAAATGTATCAGAATTTGAGGTCATTGTTTTTTACTTCTCTTTATTTGTTCATTCTGATTGTTCATTTTAAAAGCGCGTGATCTTGCATAAAGTTCTTTAATCTTATTTTCAACCCGGAAGAATACTGTATTTGGTTCATAACCCTTCGGACTTTTTCTGCCCGCTTTTACTCCGGTTAAAATTTCTATTCCATCTTCAACTCTGCTGATGGCGTAAATATGGAATTCTTTTTTTCTTACTGCCCGAACTACATCATCTCTTAACATAAGATCTTTTACATTTTGGATCGGAATTATAACACCTTGTGTTTTTGAACTGCCGATTAATTTACAAATATCATAGAAGCCTTCTATTTTTTCATTCACTCCACCAATAGGCTGAACATCTCCTTTTTGGTTCAACGATCCGGTTACTGCAATTGATTGCTTGATTGGTAAATCTGAAAGTGTTGAAAGCAAAGCAAAAATTTCGGCACAGGAAGCGCTATCGCCATCAACAGTTCCGTATGATTGTTCAAAGACAAGATTTGCGTTGAATGATAATGGAAGATCCTGTCCGAATGTTTCCTTGAAATATCCTGATATAATAAGAACGCCTTTGTTATAGTGCCTGCCGCTCATACCGGCTTCGCGTTCAACATTAATGATAGAACCACTACCAAGCGAAACGGTTGCTGTAATTCTTGTTGGTCTTCCAAAAGAATAAAAATCGGCATCGTAAACTGCAAGTCCGTTAATTTGTCCGATCCTTTCACCTTGAGTATCCATTAAGAAAGTTCCATTTTCAAACATTTCAGTTATTTTATCTTCAAGCATACCATGTCTTTCACGCAAAAACCGGTAAGCTTTTTCAACATGCTTTGCTGAAACAATTTCTGCATTCTCATCGTTTGCCCAGAATGTTGATTCACGGGCAACATCAGCAATTTGAGAAAACCTTGTTGTTAGTTTGTTTTTTTGTCCGGCAAAAACAGCACTGATCTCGATCAGGTAGGCAATTGCTTTTTTATCAAACTCTTTAAGTTTTTCATCATGAATTAATTTTTTTATAACTCTTGCGTACTCAACAAGAACCTCATCTGACCTTTCTATTTCATAATCGAAATCAGCTTTCACTTTAAACATTTTTTTAAAATCATACTCACGCTGGGACAGATATGCATAAATAATATCACTGCCTAATAGAATTACTTTTGTATCGATATCAATCGGTTTAGGTTTTAGTGAGGATGGTGAAACCTGGAACAGGTGTGGTGCTTCCTGCACTTCAAGGTTGTGATAGGTGAGAACACGTTTTAATGTCTTCCAGACTCCCGGTTCTTCAAACAGGTGGTAAACATTCAGCACCAGAAACCCGCCATTAGCTTTTAACAACGAACCTGCTTTAATATTTGTAAAATCTGAATACCAGTTACCTCTTCCATCAGAAACTTTTTCAATTGTACCAAACAGGTTAGTGTATGAAGGTGACGTTTCAATGACAATAGGGCACTCTTCCGTTTCTGAGTTATCAAGAATGATATTAACCTCATAATCACGGAAGTAATCAATTAAAAAACCTTCTTTAGTTGTATCACCTTCTGACTTCTGACCAATAAATATCTGAATGTTCTCAAGGATGCTTTCTTCAACCTGGCGGATGTAGAACAATACTTCACCGGAAGTATACTTTTCTTTTAATCCTTCAGTTATTCCTTTAACAATAACTTCGCAGCTATCCTTTTCCAGTTTTTGAAGTTTTGCCTGAAAATCTTTTGTTAGTTTTAGTCCTCTTTTAAATAATTGCTGAAGATCCTGCTGATGATTATTATATTCTTTAATGATCTCCTGTGCCTGTTCTTTTGTTACCTTTTTTTCTTTTATCAATTTTTCTAACTGAAAAATTGGTACAGGCTGATCACCAACAAGGGGAATTATATCAGGTCTAACTGCATCACCTACTTTGATCTGTCCGAGTGAAAATCCTTTTTCTCTCAGCTCTTTATCAAAGGAAGTCATTAATTCCTGTTCAGACTGATTATAATCTTCAATAATCATTTTTTTTCTGTTCAGGTAAAGTTCGCTTTCCAGTGTGAGTGGAATCCGTTGTTTAAGAACTTCAATTGCAGAAGCCATGTCAGACTTAAATTCCTTCGCTGTTCCTTTTGCAAAAGTTAACAGTAATGGCGAGTCGGGGTTCTTAAAATTATTTACGTAAACATAATCATACAATACAGGGCAATTTGAACTAACACTTTCAAGCATTTGCTTTACTGTAGTTGCTTTTCCTGAACCGGACAAACCCGCTATATATATGTTGTAGCCGGGGCTTCTTAAATCAACACCCAGTTTAATTGCTTTCATAGCTCTATCCTGACCGATTATGCCTTCAATTGGTTCTATATCACCGGTTGAAGCAAAATCAAATATTTCAGGATCACATTTCCACCTTAAATCTTCTGCTTTTAATTCTTTGTGTTTGGGAGCTTTAAGATTTGTCATTGCTTTTGCCTGTTTTTAATTTCGGTATGTTTGTGGAAGAATTATATTTCATATTTGTTAAACGAATCTAAATAATCTTATTTCTAATTTCAAAAATAAAGAATTATTACCGATTAAATTATAAGTGAATAAAATGAATATTCAGGAAATCCGGAATTTGTTTCCATATCTTAACAACAATATAGTTTATTTCAATCATGCATCTACCGGTCCGATGTGTAAACCTGTAATTGATCGTATAATGGAGATATTGATTGAAAGAAGTGAAACAAAGATTGATGATTATGAATCATTCCTTACCGTAGTTAATGAAACAAAAAAACTTCTTGCTGATTATCTGAAAACGGATAAAGAAAGAATTGCTTTTACAGATAATACTTCCAATGGAATAAATATTCTTGCTCAGGGATTAAATCTTCAGAGGGGGGATAAAGTAATTTTAAATGATATTGAATTTCCGGCAAATGTTTACCCATTTCTTAATCTAAAGAAAGAAGGTGTGGAAGTTAAAATTGTTAAAGCTATTGATGGAGTTGTTACGGCTGAAGATATAATCAACGCTGTTGATGACCGAACAAAAGTCATTTCAATAAGTCATGTTCAGTTTCTTTCAGGCTATAAAATTGATCTGGAAAAGCTTGGTGCATTTTGTAAAAGTAAAGATATTATTTTTGCTGTTGATTCAATACAGAGTTTAGGTGCAATTCAACTTGATGTACAAAAATGCAATATAGATTTCCTTTCTAACGGGACACAAAAATGGTTGTTGGGACTTCAAGGGATGGCATTTATTTATGTCTCTGATAAATTACAAAAACAAATGGAGCCTGCATTTGTTGGCTGGCTTTCAGTTGTGAATGCCTGGGATTTATTGGAATACACGTTCAATATAAAATCTTCAGCATCAGCTTTTCAAACAGGAACTATAAATACTTTAGGTGTACATGCATTAAATACATCGCTGAAGTTGCTGGGATCTTTCGGGTATAACCGGATTGAAAACCTTATCACAGACAATACCTTATTTTTAAGGAACAAATTGATTGAGGAAGGATTTATTCTCTTCCCCGCTCAACTGGAAGAAAAATATTTTTCAGGCATTGTTTCATTCAGACATTCTGATCCGGAAGGATTATTTAACTGGTTTAAGAATAAAAAAATTATTGTTTCACTTCGTGAGGGATTAATAAGACTTTCTCCTCATTTTTATAATACAACAGAAGAAATTGAGAGAGTTATAGATACTATTAAAAACTATTAGTTATTTATTGCGGAACACAAAAATCTCTTTTAATTCAAATGATAAATTATAAAATTGTAACAGCAGACAAAACAATTTACTCAACACAGGTATATGATATGAAAATAAATACAATTATTAGCCTATTCTCTTTATTAATTTTTTTTGTTATTGGTTGTGAACAACAGAAGGAGGAACTGCCACAGATTAGAATAAGCCCTAAAGCTGAGGTAATGCAGACAGTTGGATTAACCGAAGTTAAAATTGATTACAGCAGACCAGGTGTTAAAGATAGAGTTATCTGGGGTGAACTTGTACCTTATGATAAGGTATGGCGTGCAGGTGCAAATGAGGCAACCAAATTTACTTTTAGCTCTGATGTGATGATTGAAGGCAAATTACTTAAAGCAGGATCGTATAGTTTCTTTGTTATACCTGGACAGGATGAATGGGTAATAATATTTAATAAAGTTGCTGATCAGTGGGGGGCATTTGAATACAATGAAGCTGAAGATGCATTACGCATAAGAGTTTTTCCAATACAAAATGATTTCCAGGAATGGCTTACCTATACTATTACAAGAATATCCGATACAACTGCAGAAATTAAACTGGAATGGGAGAATATTAAAGTTCCGTTTAGTCTAGATGTAAATGTTAACTGAGTCTGAATTATTAATTCATCCATTATACTTTAAACTTGTTTTCCATTAAGCAGTAATAAAACTATATACTCAACTGTACCGGATTCAATTCTTTTTATTATTGTTTTTAAACAATTTCCTTACCTCGTTTGATTTCCATTCTTAAATTTTATCATATATCCGTTTAACATATATTGATTATAGACCTGATGTTTTTTTATAAAAACTTATAGTAATTTCTGATTGAAAAAATTAATAGTTTTTAGCAACACTATTTAGCAGAATTTATTTTTAACTGTCTCGCTGCCTGAAAAGATTGTGTTATTCAATTGAGTAATAAACTCAGGATTATTATGCCGCAAAACATTTCTACTCTCGATTTATTAATCATTCTTGGTTATATAGCAATAGTTTTATCTATCGGGTATTACTTTCGTAAACGTAATAAGAGCAGCGAGGAATATTTTCTTGCCGGAAGAAGTATCGGGTGGATTGCTATTGGTGCATCTCTCTTTGCAACAAACATTTCAAGTGAGCATTTTCTCGGATTGGCAGGAACCGGATCTAAATCCGGTTTAGCTGTCGGACATTTTGAATGGCTTGCTTGCTTAATTCTCTTATTACTTGGCTGGGTCTTTACTCCATTCTATCTCAAGTCAGGTGTCTTTACAATGCCGGAGTTTCTTGAAAAAAGATATAACACTGCCTCACGATATTATCTCAGCATCGTTTCAATAATCGGATACGTGTTAACGAAGATTTCTATTGCACTTTATGCAGGCGGACTTTTACTTAATGCAGTGGTTGGATGGGATATGTATACTGCGGCTGTTGTTATTGTTATCATTACCGGTATTTATACTGTTATGGGGGGACTTTCTGCTGTTATTTATACTGATCTTGTACAAATGGTTATATTAATTTTCGGCTCTATCGCATTAACACTTATTGGGCTGGACAGGGCAGGTGGATGGGACAATCTTGTTGCAAATACTCCTGTTGATTTCTGGAGTATGTTCAAACCGCTGAGCGATCCTGATTTCCCCTGGGCAGGAATAGTTTTCGGTGCACCGATTCTTGGTATTTGGTACTGGTGTACAGATCAATATATTGTTCAAAGAGTTTTAAGTGCAAAAAATTTATCAAATGCTCAAAGCGGAACTATACTTGCAGGATTTTTAAAGATCCTGCCGGTATTTATACTTATTCTTCCGGGTATCATTGCATTTTATATTTCTGATGGTAACATAAGTGGAGATAAAGCTTATCCATGGCTGGTTACAAATCTTCTTCCATCGGGGTTAAAAGGATTGGTTGTTGCAGGTTTACTGGCTGCTTTAATGTCATCTCTCAGTGCAATGTTTAATTCTACATCCACTTTGCTTACAATTGATATTTATAAAAAAATTAAACCGGATGCTGATGAAAAATCAACAGTAAGATTTGGAAGACTTGCCACGGTTGCCATGGTTGCACTTGGATTGATCTGGATTCCATTTATCGGATTATTAAGTGATGACAGAATGTATGTTTATCTGCAAAGTGTGCAGGCATATATTTCGCCTCCAATTGCTGCTATCTTTTTGTTCGGGATTTTCTGGAAAAGGGTAAACGGACGCGGAGCACTTGCAGCTTTAATAACAGGGCTTGTAGTCGGAGCATTCCGGCTGGTAATTGAAATTCAAAATAAATCCGGCGCAATTTCTAATGAGTCTTTACAATACTTTGCGACTATAAATTTTTTAAACTTTGCGGTATTACTCTTCATTTTATCTTCAATTGTTTTAGTTGCAGCCAGTATGCTTACAGAAAAACCAGCCGAAGAAAAATTGAAGGGTTTAATTTATTCCCGAATACCGGAACGTGACGAAACCAAATGGAGAAAAGTGAATATTGTGTTCTCAGTTATTCTGGTTATCATTTTAATATGGCTTTGGTATACTTTCAGATAATAATTGCACTGATTAATAATTCTTATTGAAAATGCGGAGCTCAGGATGAAAAACACTATTGTATTTATTGTCATTTTTTTAGCTGTTAAAATTTCATTTGCACAGTCGTACACTGTAAGTTCACCCAACCACCTGATTCGGGTTAATTTCAGTCTGGAAGATGGTATTCCCTTTTACAATCTCTTATATAAAGAAAATGCAGTAATTCAAAAATCTTTGCTTGGCTTTTCCTTAAAAGATGCGGAGGGACTCAATAAGAATTTTAAGATTGATCTATCTGAACATAGTGCATTTGACGAAACCTGGACAACTGTTTGGGGAGAAAATAAATATATTCGTAATAATTATAATGAGCTAAAAGTTTCACTGGTTGAATCAACAATTTCATCCAGAAGAATAAATATAATTTTTCGTGTGTTTAATGATGGAATAGGATTCAGGTATGAATTCCCGGTTCAGGAAAACCTGCAATACTTTGTTGTCGAAGAAGAGTTAACAGAATTTATTTTGACAGGGGACCATAAAACATTCTGGATCCCTGGTGATTATGATTCCCAGGAATACAGTTATACAATTTCAAAGCTAAGTGAAATAGATGCTTCAATCGGGCATAAGTTTGATGAAATAAGTGTTAAATCATTAATTGGTGATAATGTTGTTCAAACACCTCTTATGATGAAAACTGATGAAGGACTTTATCTGAATATACATGAAGCAGCCCTGCTTGATTATCCTGTTATGTTTCTTGATGTTAATAAAAAAACTTTCAAGCTTTCAGCACATCTTACCCCAGATGCTGTCGGAAATAAAGCCTACCTTCAGACTCCATGCAAAACGCCATGGCGGACAATTCTGATTTGCAATAATGCAGAGGAAATACTATCATCTAATATTATCTTAAATCTTAATGAACCCAATAAACTGGAAAATGTTAGCTGGATAAATCCGCAAAAGTATATTGGTATATGGTGGGAATTGCACATAGGCACTCATTCTTGGAATTACGCTGATTTGAATAATGTTAAGTTAAAAGATTTTAATGGTCAAAGTCTAATCCCGAACGGAAGACATGGAGCAACCACAGAACGTACAAAACGTTATATTGATTTTGCTGCCGAACACGGGTTTGATGCAGTTCTTGTTGAAGGATGGAATGTTGGCTGGGAAGATTGGTTTGGAAAGTGGAAAGAGGAAGTATTTGACTTCATAACTCCGTATCCGGATTTTGATATTAGATGGTTAAGTGAATATGCAAAGCGTAATAAAATTAAACTTATTATGCATCATGAAACTTCTGCATCGGTTACTAATTATGAAAGAAGAATAGATGAAGCTTTTAACCTGATGAAGAAATATGGATATGATGCTGTTAAAACAGGATACGTTGGAAAAATAATACCTCGTGGAGAACATCACGATGGTCAATGGATGGTTAATCACTTTACAAGAGTTGTGGAGAAAGCTGCGGATAAAAAAATTATGGTGAACTCTCATGAATCAGTTCGCCCAACCGGATTACACAGAACTTTTCCGAACTGGATTGCAAGTGAAGCCGCAAGAGGAAATGAATTTAATGCGTGGAGTTCAGGCAATCCTCCGGAACATGAAACAATTTTACCATTTACACGTTTGATTGGCGGACCAATGGATTACACTCCCGGAATATTTCAAATTAAACTGGATCATTACGACAACAAAGAAACTGAACAGGTAAACACAACCATTGCTAAACAATTAGCACTCTTTGTTACTATGTATAGCCCGTTACAAATGGCAGCTGATCTGATTGAGAATTACGAAAGATTTCCGGACGCTTTTCAATTTATTAAAGATGTTGCAGTTGACTGGGAAGAAACTAAAATAATTGCAGCGGAGCCAGGCGAGTTTATTATAATTGCCCGAAAGGAAAGGGATGGAAACAACTGGTTTCTTGGAGCAATTACGGACGAACTTGACAGACAGTTTATCGTCGATCTTGACTTTCTTGATAATAATGTAAATTATAATGCAACGATCTATTCTGATGGTGAGGATGCACACTGGAAGAATAACCCCATGTCTTACCAGATATTTTCGAAGACTGTGGACAGTAAAAGCAAATTAGAATTAAACCTGGCACCCGGCGGAGGCACAGCAATAAGTTTTATAGGAAATAAATAAGGCACACACAATTCGGTCACAGGTTATCAGCAATTGATAATATCTCCGGATAACAATTTGTAGAAACAAAAAAACTTCTGTTGATGAAGTAAACTTCTTTCGCAGGGGCACTGCATAGTGTCCCTGCTTATTTCCTCAATAGACCTTTTTTACAAGGTATAATGGAACTGAATAAAAAGGTTAAAATACTGAGGCAAGGTTCCGGTAAAAGTTAATCCATATTCAACCCCGGCACCAAGTTTAAACCCCTTCAAATCAAAATTACGTAGATCAAATCCGCCGATAAAAGATAGCACGATTCCATATTCCCACGAATCAGTATCAATAAAAGTTCTATCGTTAAGGATTAACATTCCAACCGCCTCTTCAAGAAAAATCTTACTGTCAAAATATTGAGAAGTTACACCTTTAAAGGAAAATCCCTGCACATAAGGGAAATAAGTTTGCCGTGAATCAGGAATAAGCGCGTTAAAATCTTTAGCATATATAAAACTTAATCTTGGAAATACTTCTTCAAATAAGGGAATGTTTGCTTCAAGGAAAACAGAGGTTCCGAAGCTTCCTTCGCTCGGAGAATTTCCTTGTATTGAACCACCTCCGGCATAACCACCGATTGAAAATTCCACTTGTGCTGATAAGGAAGATGTTAAAATAAATGTAAGTATAATTATAGGTAATATTTTAATATTCAATTTTATTCCTTTATTTTTTCAATACCAGAAATTCATAAAGAAAAATATACCAGCATTAATCAAAAAGAAAGACAGTTATGCCTAAAACATCGGAAATAAAATTTATTGTAACACTTGACGATACAAAAATGCCGGAGAAAATTCAGTGGGTGGCTGAAGACCTGGAATCACCCGGATTAAAAGATGCTTCATCACTCATGCTTGCGCTTTGGGATAAAAAGGAACGTGTTACACTCGGTTTTGATATCTGGACTAAAGACATGCTTGTTGATGACATGAACATTCATTTTCACCAGGCATTTGTTAAAATGGCTGATACATATCAGCGTGCAACAAATAATTCTGAAATAAGTGATATGATTAAAAAGTTTGCTGCCGATTTTGCCGATAAATTAAATCTGTTCGGAGATGGGAATAAGGTCTGAATGAAAAAGCGATACAAAAATTAAAATAGCAAAAATAATTTCATTTGTTTTATTTCTGCTATAATATTTCAACATAAACTTGAATCTAGATCTGACCATGCACTCTTTTTGTGTTGCAGACTTTTCACTAATTTAGATGAGCAATTCAAAATAATTTTTCAGGAATCCAAAATGGATGTTGAAATTCTCTCCCGTATTCAGTTCGCATTTACTATTGCTTTCCATTATATATATCCTCCATTAAGCATCGGACTCGGAATTATTATGGTTATAATGGAAGGAATGTATCTTAAAACCAAGGACAAATTCTACGAAAATATGACCAGGTTCTGGGTTAAAGTTTTCGCGCTTACTTTTGCAATTGGAGTGGCAACAGGAATTGTTATGGAATTTGAGTTTGGAACGAACTGGGCAACTTACTCCCGCTATGTAGGAGATGTTTTCGGAAGCGCTCTTGCAGCGGAAGGTATATTTGCATTCTTCCTTGAGTCCGGATTTCTAGCAGTGCTTGTCTTCGGCTGGGATAAAGTTGGTCCGAAAATGCATTTCTTCTCAACTCTTATGGTTTCACTTGGTTCAATGTTTAGTGCCGTGTGGATTGTAATTGCTAATTCGTGGATGCAAACTCCTGCCGGATTTCATATCGTTGGTGAGGGTATGGATGCAAGAGCTGAAATAACTGATTTCTGGGAACTGGTTTTTAATCCTTCATCTATGGAAAGACTTTCTCATGTTCTTTCAGGATGCTGGCTTGCTGGTGCATTTCTTGTAATAAGTGTTAGTGCATATTATTTGATAAAGAACCGCCATATTCGTTTTGCAAAATCATCAATTAAAATTGCATTAGTTATAGCCGTATTAGCTTCTCTTTTTCAATTGTTTACAGGGCATCAGAGTGCAGTTGGAGTAAGTAAAAATCAGCCTGCGAAACTTGCGGCAATGGAAGCTGTTTACGATACTCGCGATAATGCACCCTTATATTTATTTGGATGGGTAAATGAGGATGAACAAAATGTAAACTTCGGTATTGCGATACCAGGTTTGCTTAGTTATTTAATCGGATTCGTTACCGATACTAAAGTAACCGGATTAAATGATTTTCCTGAAGACGAACATCCGCCGGTTAACATTGTATTCCAGGCATATCATTTAATGGTTGCAATCGGTTTCGCCCTTATAGCCATTTCTATATTAGGTGCATTCTTCTGGTGGCGCGGAATATTATTCAAACAAAAGTGGCTGCTGTGGATTTTCGTTTTCTCGGTTCTTCTTCCGCAAATTGCCAACCAGGTTGGATGGATAACAGCCGAGGTTGGCAGACAGCCATGGATAGTTTATGGGTTGATGCGCACTTCAGAAGGCTTATCTAAAGCTGTGGATGCCGGACAGGTTTGGTTTTCATTAATCCTGTTTACAATTATTTATATCTTTTTATTCCTGTTGTTCATTTATCTGCTTAATGAAAAAATAAAACATGGACCGGATGAACCTGATTTGATTCCTTCTGAAATCGGTCATCCGAAATCATAAATATTTTAGAAGTTCCTGGAGTAATAATGGAAATTACTTTCGATTTAAATACAATATGGTTTTTCTTAATCGGAATTCTGCTTGCCGGTTATGCAATTCTTGACGGGTTTGATCTTGGTGTTGGAGCACTTCATCTTCTGGTAAAAGGGGATACTGAAAGAAGACTAATGCTTAACTCAATAGGACCAGTATGGGATGGAAATGAAGTTTGGCTTGTAACAGGAGGCGGCGCTTTATTTGCAGCTTTCCCGCATGTTTATGCAACTGTGTTCTCCGGTTTTTATTCTGCATTCATGCTGCTTTTGTTTATGCTGATCTTCAGAGCTGTGGCAATTGAATTCCGTAGTAAAAGGCCTATGCAATGGTGGAGAAACTTCTGGGATACAGCATTCAGTATTGCAAGCGTTTTGATTGCACTGCTTATGGGAATTGCTCTTGGTAATATTGTAACCGGTATTCCGCTTGGTCCTGATAAAGAATTTATCGGATCATTTTGGGATTTAATTAATCCTTATACGGTTCTTGTCGGCATTACAACAGTTGCTTTATTTATGATGCACGGCGCAATTTATGGAGTAATGAAAACTGAAAGTGAACTACAGCAAAAATTAAAAGGCTGGGTAAATAACACCATAATCTTTTTTGTTATTTGTTACGTGACTACAACTATGGCAACATTGATTTATTTTCCTCATATGACAGAACATTTTAAGAGTGCCCCAATACTTTTTATAATAGCTGTACTTAATATGCTGGCAATTGCAAACATTCCGAGGGAAATGCATCACGGGAGACACTTCCTTGCTTTCTTATCTTCGAGTGCTTCAGTTGCAGCATTGCTGCTAATTTTTGCACTGGGATTATTCCCGACTATTGTTTACTCAAACCCTAATCCGGAATACAGCTTAACGATATATAACGCTGCCTCATCACAGAAAACATTAAACATAATGCTTATTATTGCAATGATCGGCGTTCCGTTTGTGCTTGCATATACAATAAGTATATACTGGATATTCCGTGGTAAAGTGAAGTTGACTAATATGAGTTATTAATTAAGTATAAATTCTCTGTGAAAAAAATCTTACACATAGTTTCAAAGTGAAATCGCTGAGTCATCCAGAAAGAAAAAAATATGGAAATAATTTTAAGCATTTTCGTAGGAATAGGATTAGCCGCTGCGGTTGGATTCCGAATATTCATACCATTCCTGATTGTATCAATTATGGCTTACACAGGCAATATAGAACTCTCAACTTATTTCGGATGGATTGGAAGTCTGCCGGCTTTAATGATGTTCAGTGTTGCAACTATTGTTGAAATACTTGCATACTATATTCCCTGGCTTGACAACTTTCTCGATACAATTGAGCATCCCTTGGCTATTATGGCAGGTATAGTTTTAACCGGCGCTGTTATAACAGATTTTCCACCGCTTATCAAGTGGGCAATGGCTCTAATTGCAGGGGGGGGAGTTGCGGGTACTGTTCATGCTGCAACCGGATTGATAAGATTAAAATCATCAGCTATTACAGGGGGACTCGGTAATCCGGTTGTTTCAACTGCAGAAGCAGGAAGTGCAACAGCATTAAGTCTGATTGCTATTTTTCTACCCGCAATTGCAGCATTAATTGTTGGCGGAATGGTTGTTTATTTTTCTTTTATGATTAAGAAGAAATTTTTATCTCCTCCGACTGAGGAATGACTATTTTTTGAAATCATATGAAATTAATAAAATTAAAACCTTCGATAGAATTCAATTTTCTTAGCAAATTTTTTCTATGCAAATAACAGCATTACGATTATAATTCATTGTTTGAATTAACTATATTAGATTCACTCATAACTTATTCTATAGATCTTACCTGCATAATCATCTGAAACCAGCATTGAGCCATCCGGTAGAATTTCAACATCAACAGGTCTGCCCGAAACACTTTCACCTTTAAGCCAGCCTTCAGCAAATGGTTCGTAGCTTACTGCATTGTTTCCATCAAGCTTTACCAAAGTAACACGATAACCAATTTTAGAACTTCTGTTCCAGCTTCCGTGTTCTGCTATAAAAATCTGATTTCTGTATTGTGGGGGAAACATATCTCCCGTATAAAACCTCATACCAAGTGATGCAACGTGAGGTCCAAGTTCCTGAGCCGGTAAAGTATAATCTGATGGATTAATTCCCTGGCCATATTCCGGATCGGGGATATCTTTCCCGTGAAGGAACGGATAACCAAAATGCAAGCCTGCAGTTGGAGCGTGATTTAGTTCATCCGGAGGGATATCATCACCCATTGAATCTCTTCCGTTATCAGTAAACCATAATTCATTTGTTTGCGGATGCCAGTCGAATCCAACTGAATTTCTTATGCCATTAGCATAAATTTCAAAATCACTGCCATCAGGATTCATTCGGGTGATTGAAGCAAACCTTGGATCATCACTCAAACAAATATTACATGGTGCACCAACAGGAACATAAAGTTTGCCGTCAGGACCAAATCGTATGAACTTCCAGCCATGGCTTCTGGCGGTGGGGAGGTCATCTTTTACAACAACCGGCTGCGGATTATTGCGGAAGGTATATTCAATGTCATCAATTCGGAGTATACGGCTTATTTCAGCAATGTATAAGGAACCATCCTTAACAGCCACTCCGTTTGGTGTATCAAGCCCCGATATAATAACGACAACTTCATCAGCTTTATAATCACCATCATTATCCAGCACGGCATAAACTTTATCACTGTTACGGGTGCTTACAATTAACATTCCATTTTCGGTTAATGTCATAGATCTTGCGTATGGAACATTATCGGCATACACTTCTATTTTAAAGCCTGCAGGCAGTTTGATGTCGGAATCCATATCAATATTCTGCGAATCACAGGAAGTAAATAAAAGCAGGCAAAGGATAATTGTCAACGATTTCATATCTCACCTCATTTTCAAATTTGTCTGTAATGTATTATTGATCAGTTAATAGATAATTTTGTCATAATACCATAACCGATATTAAAACCTGTTCCAGGAATTGTAACGGGAAGCTTTCCCCTGAATTCAATATCACCAACTAGAGTTTTTAACGCTGCCTGTTGTGAATACTGCGAGTTACTGTATGTGTTTATGTAAGTTTTAACTTCTGGAAATTTTGATAAAAGATAAGGATTATTAAAACTTATAAATATTACTTTCCTATTTATATCAATTAAACTTTGAATAAACTCCTGCTGTATTGTTTCGATTTCTTCATTTTCTGGATTTGTACTCACAAGGATGTAAGATGAAATTATTACGACATCACTTTTGAGTGCAGATGATTTAGCATTTTCATAATCTCGTTTCGTGCTTTTTCTTGTGAGCTTTATCGATGAAATATCATATCTTTTTGCCTTCAGCAAATCGCCGAAGTATTCAGTAATCAAACCTCCGGCGCCATCTGAAATCGCAATGTTTGTTATAGTATTATATTCGTTTAATCTGACGGGGAAAATATCCTCATTATTTTTAATTAATGTTATGGATTCATCTGCTATTTTTTGTGCCAGCAGTTGCTGTTCATTTTGAATTTCAGAATTACTTATACTAAATGAGGTGTATCCGGAAGCTATCCATTTTTTTGCAGCAAGAATTTTTCTAACACTAAATTCAATCCTTTCTTCTGATATTTTTCCATCATTGACTGCAGAATAAATATAATTAATTGCATCAAGAGGTTTTAGTGGTGCAAGGATGATATCATTCCCTGCTAAAACAGATTTTACTGCTATCTCTTCCTGAGAAAAATATTTTGTAACGCCAAGCATATCAAATGCATCACTTATAATAAGTCCATCGAAACCAAGTTCTTCTCTCAACAACTTTGTTATTATGTTATAAGATAATGATGCAGGAATTTTCATTTCATTTTCCAGCGAAGGTACTTCAAGATGACCTATCATTATAGATTTGACCCCGCT
This sequence comes from Ignavibacteriaceae bacterium, assembly GCA_046484705.1. GTDB lineage: Bacteria > Bacteroidota > Ignavibacteria > Ignavibacteriales > Ignavibacteriaceae > JAGXRK01. The sequence continues at coordinate 17,870 of JAWOIK010000198.1, forward strand.
GTTAATTGCCTCAATAAACGGATAGAGTTCATTTTCAAAAAGATATTGTTTACTTCCGTTAATTTTAGGCAGATCTTCATGAGAATCAGTTATTGTATTTCCATGCCCGGGGAAATGTTTTACCGAAGTTAAAACCCTTGATTCATCAGAACCTTTTATGAATGCCCTAACAAATGCCGATACAGTTTTTTTATCCTGAGAGTACGCCCGAATATTAATTATTGGATTCAATGGGTTATCATTTATATCAGCAACCGGAGCGAGATTAAAATTAATGCCGAGTTTTTTCCCTTCTATTGCAGTTGTTCTACCAACCTGGTAAGCAAATTCTGAGTTATTAGTTGCGCCAAGAGCCATATTATGCGGGAATTTTATTGCATCATCCATACGCATTCCAAGTCCGTTTTCATAATCACCAGAAATTAATAAGGGTACTTTTGCATTTTTTTGAAGGTGCTTTATCATATCCGATTGTTCTTTTGCATTACCCTGGAATAAAACTATTCCCCCTATTCCGTGATCTCTTACCAATTCAACTATCTTTTTATACTCTTTTGATTTGGGATTGAGGAAACCTCTGTAAACAGCAGGTACAACCATCTGTGCACATTTTTCATACAGAGTCAGTTCATCAAGTTGATTTTCTATTTCCTCAATATCATTAATTGTAAGTTCAAATAAATTTTGTGTGTCAGGGAGCAGAGATGTTTCATCCATCGTTTCCTCGGCAAATAAAGAATCGTTTGTGTAGATATCCGCTTCTGTTAATATGGAAAGTAATAGAAAAACAGACATCCAGATAAATATTTTTGATAACTTAAAATACATTTTTAATAAGTGCTCATTACTTCTATAATTAAATTATGTAGTTTTGGGCTGAATGAAATAATTTTAGTATTCTCTCTTGAAGGATAAACTCTGTTTGTCAAAAAAACAACGAATAAATTTCTTTCCGTATCAGCCCAAATAGATGTTCCAGTAAATCCGGTATGACCGAATGACCCAGCACTGAATAAGTTTCCGGCTGATGAGCCCTTTTCCGATTTTGTATCCCAGCCTAATGCCCTGGAGCTTTGAGTTGTTTGTATTTTAGTAAAAAGTTCTATTGTTTCTTCTCTTATAATTCTCTTTTTATTATAAACTCCTTTATTCATGATCATTGTCATAAATTTTCCAAGATCACTGGCTGTGGAAAATAATCCTGCATGACCTGCAACTCCGTCAAGCATTGCAGCGGTTTCATCGTGAACTTCACCCTGGAGTAAATTATTTCTCCAGTATGTATCAACTTCTGTTGGGGCACAGAATTTCTTTATCGAATCAGCAGGGTTAAAAAATGTTGAATTCATTTCCAATGGTTCGAAAATTTCTTTATTAGAAAATTCATCTAAAGATAAACCGGAAACTTTTTCAATAATTTTTCCAAGTGTAATTATTCCTAAATCGGAGTATACCATTTTGGAGCCGGTCTCAAATTCCAGTCTGGAATTAAATATTTCCTCTAAAACTGCTGCCTTATTCAATCCTCGTCCATAAAATTTTTTCCATGCAGCCAGACCACTGTTGTGGAGCAGTAAGTTTCTAACGGTAATATTTTCTTTACCATTCGCACCGAACTCGGGAATATGCGATATAACTTTGTCGTCAAGAGAAATTAAATTTCTATCCACACAAATCATAACTGCCGTAGTTGTTGCAATTACTTTTGTAAGAGAAGCCAGATCAAAAATTGTGGATGTTGTTACTTCCGGTTCAGCCACATTATATGTAAAATAACCGAAGGGTTTTTCATGAAGAATCTCACCATTTTGCCAGATAAGAAGAACCGCACCGGGAAAAATTTTCTCTTCGATAGCATTATTTATTAATTCATCAACTCCTGAAAAATCAAACGCTTTAACCTGTTTTTCCTGTGCATTTGAACAGGAAATAAACAGGAATACAATTGTGGTTAATACAATAATATTTTTAAACATCTTTATAATTTCATCCAGATTATTTTCTTCTAATTTAACCAATTACCAGTCCTCTAAAAAGTTAAATGCAGAACTCATTCTAAATTATTATATTTGAGACAGATAACATATCAAGGTACAAGAATGAGTGGATTAGAAAAATATTTTTATCAGTTCCGGAAAAATATAGTTGGTAACGAACATAAATTTATAACTCCGTATGGTGAGCAAACGCTTATATACGCTGATTGGATTGCCAGCGGCAGAATGTATAAACCAATTGAAGAAAAAATCTTTGAGGTGTTCGGTCCCCTGGTTGGCAATACTCATTCCGAATCCAGTTTAACCGGAACATCGATGACACTTTCCTATCATGAAGCGCAGAATATAATTAAACAACATTGCAACGCTGGTAAAGATGATGTAATAATTACAGCGGGCAGCGGAATGACTGCTTTGGTTTGTAAGTTTCAACGCATTCTTGGATTAAAAGTTCCTGAGCAGCTTGCAGACTATATAAAATTATCTGAAGACCTGAGACCTGTTGTGTTTGTTACTCATATGGAGCATCATTCAAACCAGACAACCTGGCTTGAAACAATTGCCGATGTAGTTGTAATTGATCCTGATAAAGATGGTCTTGTTGATGTTGAAAATTTAAGAAAAAAGATCAGTCAATATAAAACCAGGAAATTAAAAATAGGTGCATTTACGTCCGCATCAAATGTAACCGGAATTGAACCGCCATATTATGAACTTGCTAAAATAATGCATCAGAATGGTGGTTATTGTTTTATTGACTTTGCATGTTCAGCACCCTATGTAAATATTGATATGCATCCATCAGATGCCGAATCAAAACTTGATGCAATATTTTTCTCACCGCATAAGTTTTTAGGCGGACCAGGAACTTCGGGCGTGTTGATATTTGATTCTGGCTTGTATAAGAACAGAGTCCCGGATCTTCCCGGCGGAGGAACTGTTGATTGGACCAATCCATGGGGACAGCATAGATTTGTTACCAATATTGAACTCAGAGAAGACGGAGGAACACCTGCATTTTTACAAACAATAAAAGCTGCACTATGTATAAAACTTAAAGAGGAAATGGGTGTTGATAGTATACGAATACGTGAAGATGAACTTGTTAGGATGGCTTTAAATGGACTACGTAAAATTCCGAAGCTTCATATACTCGCACAAAATGCGTATCATCGACTGGGAGCCATCTCTTTTTATGTGGAAGATATTCACTACAATCTGATTGTTAAATTATTAAATGACAGGTACGGAGTTCAGGTTAGAGGAGGATGTTCCTGTGCCGGTACTTATGGTCACTATTTACTCCATGTTGATCCAACAAGATCAAAAATCATTACAGATAAAATCGATCAGGGCGATCTTTCAGATAAACCGGGATGGGTAAGAATGTCAATCCACCCCACGATGACAGATGAAGAATTACAAATAATAATTAAAGCTGTTGAAGAAATCGTTGAGAATATTTCTGAATGGGAAAAAGATTATAATTATGACAAACACAAAAATGAGTTTTATAATATTTCATCAAATGGCAAAGACCTGGAAAGTATTAAACAGTGGTTTTCTCTTAATACTAAATAAATTTTTATTATGGAGTATTCTGCTCCTGAACATATTTTTTAACATACACTTATTCTTTACTTATTCTCAAATAACTATTGAGAAAAGGAGGTATTTAAATGTTAACATTAGGTGCTTACGAAAAATGTAAAAGATATATAGAACAACATTCCAAATTAACTGCCGATCAGCATAAACGCAGGATCGTCTTCCCATGTATTGCAGTTTCAAGGGAACCCGGTGCAGGGGCAAATACGGTATGCCAAAAAGTTCTCGACGTGCTTCAGGCTAAGACAAAGGAACCCGAAGAGAACTGGGCTTATTTTAACAGGAAACTTTTAGAGAAAGTATTGGAGGATGGTAATCTTCCTAAGATCGTAAGTGAGTATTTATCAGAAGGTAAATACAGTTATTTTAATGATGCTGTATCAGAACTGCTGGGAATTCGGCCCTCTGACTGGACTATACTTCAAAAAACAACAGAAACAGTTTTGCAGCTTGGCAGAATGGGTAAAGTAATTATTGTTGGTCGTGCCAGTGTAATAATCACATCAAAACTTACAAATGCATTCCATTTACGTTTAATTGCTCCTTTAGAAAACCGTATTGAACACACAATGAAGAAAAGAGGAATAAGTAAATTGGAGTCAATCAAATTATTGGAAAAAGAAACTGAAGCCAGAAAAAAGTTTGTCAGGTCTTATTTCCACAGGGAGATTGATGATCCTTCACTTTATAATTTAATTTTGAATACCGGAAAGTTCACTTATGATGAAGCAGCTGAGATTATTGCAAATACGGTTATTAAAAAATTTCCAAAGTGTTTTAACTAAATTAGATTTAGAGAGTTGCTTTTAACCTTGCTAAACCGGATTTACTAACAGGGAGTTCATTTCCATTTTTAAGGATAATTTTATAGGAATCTGTTTCCTGCTGTTCAAGATGCTGAAGGTAGGATAAATTAATTATATGAGACCTGTGAATTCTTACAAATTGAGTTTCGTCTAAGTGATCTTCAAAATATTTCATTGTTTTTTGTTTGAGGAATTTTCCCTGATTTGAATGTATCATTACATAATCATCCTGTGCTTCAATCCACCTGATTTCGTTGATCGGGATGATATTAATTTTTCCGCCATCCTTTATAACAACTCTTTCCAATGTTTCAATCTTTTTATCATGTTCGGCAATAATATTTCTGATAGAACTATTTTGTTCCGATTTATCAGCAAGTAATTTAATTGCCTTTTGCAGTGCCTGTGCAAATCGTTCTTCAGAAAAAGGTTTCAACAAGTAATCTACCGCACTAACTTCAAAAGCTTTTATTGCAAAGTGATCGTACGCAGTTGTAAAAATAATTATAGGAGGATTTTCGATCAGTTCAAGCATCTCAAAGCCATTAAGTTTAGGCATCTGAATATCAAGAAATATTATGTCCGGTTTAAGTTCATTTATTTTTTTTATTGCATCAAAGCCGTTCGAGCATTCAGCAACTATTTCGACGTTTTCAAACTTTGACAAATAATTTTTAGAAATCTGTCTTGCCAGGTTTTCATCATCGATTATTATAATTTTTGATTTTTGTTCCATTACTAATTTTCATCCATAGGAATATAAATTATGACCCTAAACACATTATTTTCTTTTTTCACTTCCATTAAGTTATCTTGTTGATAGATCAATCTCAATCTCTCCTTAATATTATTTAACCCAACCCCTGCTCCTTTTTTATGAGATTCACCTTCAAAATTATTTTGCATTTCAAGTTTTAGAAAAGAATCCTGCTTATAGCATAATAATTTTAAACTAATAGTATCCAGAGTTTCATAAACTGCGTGCTTAATTGCATTTTCAAACAATGGCTGCAAAATCATGCTGGGAATCAAAACTTTACCGCAAACCTCATCGACATCCTCCGTATATACAAACTTATCTTCAAATCTTATTTTTTCAATTTCAAGGTAGAGTCGAATGTTTTTCAGTTCTTCATTTAGCGAAACCATCTGTCTGTCATTTGTAGCTAGTGTGTATCTGAGGAATTCTGCCAGCTTAATTATCATTTGTTTTGCTTTTTTCGGATCAATTTCTGTAAGTGCACTCATTGAATTAAGGCTGTTAAAAATAAAATGCGGATTGATCTGGAACTTCAATGACCTTAACTCTGCTTCTGTGACAAGATTTTTGAGTTCTGTTTCTTTTATTCTTCTTTCCTGGAACCCTGTATAATAAATAACAATATAATAAAAGGAAGTTAACAGAAAGTAAGTGAAAATACCCAGAGCAGCTCTGAACTTTAATGTGGCAAAGAAAAAATTAGAATAAAAATCCCGTTCATTGATAAAAGCATTTACAATAAAATATCCGGCCAATAGCCAGAGTGATATGAGGATAATTCCTTCAAGCAGATGATTTGAAATGATCCTGAAAAATTTATGGTTTTCTATTGAAAGAAATTTTGCGCTGAACCAGAATCCAATTCCCAAACCAAGAAGTAGTATATTAAAAACGGCTACATCAAGAATAATAAGATCTATCTGGATTTCACGGTCAAAAATTATAAGGTTCAGATAAAGTATAACAATAAGTAACCAGAATAAAAGATAGAGTAAAAAATTCTTCGGGCTTTTTATTATGGGATGTCCGGTCATTATAATTTATCAGAAATTCTTTACTTCGCCGCCGCCAAAAACTACCAGTCCTTTTATTACAAGCGATCTGCTAGTATCAATTTCTATTGTAGGATCCTTTATTCCTTTATTAGAAAATCCACCGAGTATTGATGTAACACTGACAACAACATTCCAGTTTTTGGGAACAATAATGGTTGTCCCTCCGAAAAACGCAAAAACGTCAATTGAATTCAGACCTTCAGCCAGTTGACATTGTGTCATATTTATTTCCGAACCGCCAAAAATTGCTGTAATGTTTCCACCCTTAAAATTTTTAGATGTTATAATTTTATCACCGCCGCCAAATATAGATATATCGTCCACCATGTCTTCTTTAATTTCGCCTCTTATAAACCCAATAGTTTTTCGTTTATGCAGAATTATGTACAATCCTATTGCAATCAGGAGTAGTGGAAATACAATTGAAAAGTTAATATGAACTCCGGGAAATATTTTTGGGATCAGAAATAATCCGCCCAGACCGGCTAATATACCGCCAAGTACTTTTTTCTCAGATTGCAAAAGAATATATATTCCAATCACAAAGAAAAAGAATGGCCATGAAATAAAAACGCGGGAGAATGCAAAATTGAATATGTCGAGCGAGTTCAGCAGGAATAAGCTTCCCAGAAGGATTAACACTGCGCCGAGCCAAGCTCTTTTATCTGTTTTTTGGTTATTTAAATCTTCCATAATAGTCTCCGGAATATAATTAATTGTTTCCGGTGTAAAAGTATGAATTAAAGCAGATCATTAGAAATTGAAATCGGTGAAACTACCATATTAATCGGTAAATGGATGATATTTAATATATAATCAGAAATACTTATTGAGAAATATTCCTGCAAGCTTGTAGTCCAGCTGATAGGCGATCTCAAAATCTGATTGAGCCAAATTTTTTTCATTCCTGAAGTACCTTGCAATAGCTCTGAAATAATATGCTTCTGCATGCTCAGTGTCCAATTTAATTACAAGATTAAAATCTTCAATTGCAAATCCATACCATTCCATTTCAACGTAACACCTGCCTCTATAGAATAGAGCCGAAAGATTGTATGGATTACTTACCAGCAAATTGGTAAACGCAACAGATGCGTTGTAATAATCTTCAAGCATAAACAATTCCATTGCTATGACTTTAGGTGATCTTTGTTGTATGTACATATCAGAATACACAGATATAGGTTTAACTGGACAGTTATTGTCAATAGGAATGAAGTCCCGAGGAGGTTGAGGATCAACCGGGTGTTTTGGATAAACAATGGTTCCATTATCACGCTGTCTTTCTTTTTCAGGAACACCGGGATTTTTTGTTGGTAATGTTCTGGCAGGATTTTTCTCATTTACAGTTATTCGTCCGGAATCGATCTTTTCGTTTCTTAATCCATCATTTCTTTGAGGGTAAAGATTAATGCTTGCCAGCAGGAAAACGATGATAAGTATTAATAATTTTTTCATCTCCGGCTCCGCTTGTTTGTTGGAAATAAAGCTGGAGATCACTAATTATATGCCATAAAAAAAGGGAGCAAAAACTCCCTTTGATAATTTAATGATTGAGATGATTAAACATGAAGTTCATGTTCCTGGTCCTTAGCAATTTTAACTTTATCTAAAGCTTGTTCTAAATCAGCAATAAGATCGTTCACATTTTCAATGCCTACAGAAATACGGACTAATCCTTCGGATATTCCTCCGGCTAATCTGGCTTCTTTGCCCATTGAAAAGTGAGTCATACTGGGAGGATGCTGAATTAAACTTTCAACACCGCCAAGACTTACTGCAAGCTGAAAAAGCTTAACATTATCCATCATAACTCTGCCGGATTCCAGCCCGCCTTTCAGTTCAATGGTTATCATACCACCATGACCATTGTGTTGTTTGAGACCTGTGAAGTAGTGTGGATGACTTTTTAATCCCGGGTATTTGATCCATTCAACAGCCGGATGCTTTTCAAGCCATTCTGCAATAAGCTGAGCATTCTCAGAATGTCTTTCCATTCTTAATGCAAGTGTTTTCAAACCACGGTGAACAAGAAATGCATTAAACGGATCGATTACCCCGCCAAGTTGATTTAGAGTTTTACGAAAATGCTGATAAGTGATTTCATCTTTAACAACTATTACACCGCCAACAACATCAGCATGCCCATTTAAAAATTTTGTTAAGCTGTGCATAACAATATCAACTCCGAATGCAATTGGATTTTGTAAAGCCGGACTCATAAATGTATTATCAACTACAACTATCGAATTATTTCTGTGAGCAATTTTCGAAATCTCTTCCAGGTCTGAAATACAAAGAGTTGGATTGCCGGGAGTTTCAACGTACACAACTTTAGTAGTTGGTCTAATAGCATTTTTTACTTCGTCAATATTTGATGTATCCACAAATGTTGTTTCAACACCAAACTTCTTCATTATAGTATTAAGCAAAGTTGTAGTTGGTCCATAAACCGCTGATGAACAAACTACATGATCACCCGTCTGGGTTAATGCAGCAAAGATTGTATGGACAGCCGCCATCCCACTTCCGCAGCCAAGAGCTTTATGGCCACCTTCCAGTTCAGCAATAGCATTTTCCATTGCTTCTATTGTAGGGTTCAGCATGCGGGTGTAAATGTATCCTTTTTCTTCGCCGGCAAAAAGAGATGCGCCATGCTGAGCTGATTTAAATTTAAATGTTGAAGTTTGATAGATCGGTGGAACCACCGCACCAAATTCGTACTCATCAATTCCGGAATGCACGCATTTTGTTTGAAAATCTATTTTGGAATGTTTTTTCATAATGTCTCCCTTGAATAAAATCCCCTGAATGAGGAAGGTTTAATCTATTTTCTAAATAAGCAGAATAATTGCTAATTCAAAAATAAGGAAATTCTTTTTAATAAATGTAATCTGGTTAGATTGAGGAAACCTAAAATTAACTGATCTATCTCATCCTGATTTTACTATAAATGTTGGAGATTGAATACAAAATTATCTAACAGGTCGGTCATGCGATTCACCACAATAATTATTGTTTCACAAATGTATAAGGCAGAAACTCAATAAAATCATCCACATACAGATCAAATGATTTCACTTGCCCGTTTTCAATTTCAAAAGGAAAAACTTTAATTCCATAAAGTGGGTCAGAATAGGTGCATAGAAATCTATTATTTCCTATATATTCAAGTTTTCCTGAAACTTTTGAATGATGTTCTAATTTCATCACCAGGAGATTGTCATTAACTGATAAATCTGCCCATCCGTATATTTCATGCTCATATCTGCCAGAAAAATTTTCTAAATTTGATTCCGGAATGATATTCATCGCAACAGAATCTTTCCATTCTGCAATCCGTTCTTCTTTTTCTTCGTTTTGTTTTTTTGCTCTTTGAAATATGGTACTATCATAATTTCTATAAGGTAGTCCAAGATATGCATCTAATATTTCCCATTTCAGCAAGTTGAAAAATCCATTTTGATCATTGTTTGTTAAAACTACAATGCCAAGGTTTTCATTTGGAAGTAAGGTAACTGAAGTTACAAATCCATTTACTCCTTCTGTGTGAGAAACAATTTCACTACTTTCGTAATCCTGGAGTGCCCATCCCAATCCGTACAAGTTGTAATTGGTTTTGTTGAACGGATGTGTTGCCCTTCTTACAATAGTTTGTGGTTGTCTAGTTCTTTCAATTACTTTGTACGGTATAACTGATTTACCTTCTATTCTGCCGCTATCAAGTTGTGCTATTAGCCAGTGGCTCATATCAATAACTGAAGAGCCGATACTACCACAAGGTGCCAGGTTATCAATATTCTCAAATGGCAGTACTACAATATCCCCATTAATAACCGTGTGCGGTTTTGAAATGTTTTCAGATATTGCAAAATCAGTTGATAATGCGGTTGTGCGGTGCATACTCAAAGGAATGAACAATTTTTGATTTAAGTAATCCTGCCACTTATAACCGGAAACATGTTCGATTATTTTACCGGCCACAGCATAGCCTGCATTTGTATAACCATACTTTGTCCGGAAATCAAATTTTGGAGTTATTTTCCCGAATTTTTCAATCACATTATCGACGGTTAAGTCAGAAGTCCAGTACATAAAATCACCCTGAAAGGTTTCCAATCCCATACGATGGGAAACTAAATCAATAAGATTTAATTCTTTTGTTATCCAGGGATCTTTCATTTTAAATTCTGATAAATAATTTACAACCTTGTCATTCAGTTTTAATTTATCCTCATATTCAAGTAATGCTAATGCCGTTCCGGTAAATGCTTTAGTATTTGATCCAATCAGGAATAATGTGTTTTCATCAACTTTATCATTTTTACCGAATTCCTTAACTCCATAACCTTTGGCGATTTCAACCTTTCCATCTTTAACAATAAGTACTGCTGCACCGGGAATTTTCCATCGTTCAAGTCCTCTGACTATATAATTATCTAAACTGTCTGTTATGAATGCTGGTGTTTGCTGGGCATTTGTTGATGTGAACAGAACAAGTAAAAGTATAACAAATTTATTTAAGGCTCTCATTTTAATTCCTGTATTTTTAAATGTTTAAATTAAGAAAAAAAATATTCTGAGTGATATCATTTCATCGCTTAATAAAACCGGTGAATAATACTTATTAATTCGATTGCCTGGTATAACCAGGTAAAGATGGCATTGTCTTTCCAAAAATACTTATATTTCAAATTATAATTTTTTAGAAATATTCAACCGGGAAAAAATTGTCTACAGAAAAAGTTCTTGTTACATCGGCATTGCCTTATGCTAACGGACCGATCCATCTGGGTCATCTAAGCGGTGCATACCTTCCTGCTGATATTTACGTACGTTATAAAAGATTAAATGGTGATGACGTACTTTATATCTGCGGTTCAGATGAGCATGGCGTTCCAATTACGATAAGTGCTGATAAAGAACAAGTTTCACCGCAGGTAATAATCGATCGATTTCACGAGGCTAATAAAAAAGCATTTCAAAGATTTGGAATGAGTTTCGATAATTATTCACGTACAAGTCTTCCTGTTCATCATGAAACTGCAAAAGAATTTTTTCTTGAATTTTACAACCGCGGTTTACTGATTGAAAAAAAATCACTCCAGTTTTATGATGTTAAAGCAAAAATGTTTTTACCTGACCGGTACGTTGAAGGCACATGTCCAAAATGCGGTAACGAAGAAGCCAGAAGTGATGAGTGTGAAAACTGCGGATCATTATATGATCCTTCCGAATTAAAAAATCCCAAAAGTAAAATATCTGGCGGAACTCCGACATTAAAAGAAACCTCTCACTATTATTTTCCTCTGGGTAAATATCAGCCGGCTATAGAAAATTATGTTAATCAAATGAATGAGAAGTATGGATGGAAGGACAATGTGCTTCAATATTGCCGTGGATGGTTTAAGGATGGATTAAAGGAGCGGGCAATTACGCGTGATCTGGATTGGGGAATTAAAGTTCCGGTGGACCGCGCCGCCGGAAAAGTAATTTATGTCTGGTTTGAAGCCGTGCTCGGATATATCTCATCAACAAAAGAATATTCATTATTAAAAAACGATCCTGAATTCTGGAAGAAATACTGGCAGGACACTAACACAAAGTATATTGCTTTCATTGGAAAAGATAATGTGGTGTTTCATACAATTATATTTCCTGCAATATTAATGGCATGGAATGAAGGTGGAAATGAACAATATTGTTTACCGCAAAATGTTCCCGCTAATGAGTTTTTAAATTTTGAAGGAAAGAAATTTTCCAAAAGCCGCGGATGGGGAATTGATGTTGATGAATTTCTTGATCTGTTTGAACCGGATTTGTTAAGATACACTCTTGCTGCCAACTTACCTGAAACAAGAGATACGGATTTTTACTGGAAAGAATTTCAGTTAAGAAATAATTCAGAGCTTGCCGATATACTTGGTAACTTTATCAATCGTACTTTTACTTTTGTGTTTAAACATTTTGATGGAAAAGTACCTTCGTTGGATAAGCTTGAAAATATTGATGAGCAGATGCTGAAGGAAATTTCTGAATATCCGAAAAGGATTTCTGATTTATTCGAAAAGTATAAAATCCGTGATGGTGTTAATGAAATAATGAACCTTGCCCGTGACGGGAATAAATATTTTAATGATTCAGAACCATGGAAAACGGTTAAATCAGACAAAGAAAGATGCGGAACAACTTTAAATATTTGTCTCCAGACAATCTATACACTTGCCGAGCTATTCTCGCCCGTGCTTCCTTTTTCATCTGAAAAACTTTTTAAAATGCTGAACTCAAAAGAAGTCGAGTGGAAATATTGCGGTAAACCACAATTAAAAGAAGGACACCAATTGAATCAGGCTGAAATCCTATTCCCGAAAATTGAAGATGAAAAGATAGAAGCACAGGTTAATAAGCTTCCTCAGTCAGAATCTGAAAAAACAAAAGCTGATTTAATCTCTTATGATGATTTCATGAAAGTACAGCTAAAGGTTGCAGAAATCATTGAAGCAGAAAAAGTGAAGAAAAGTGAGAAACTATTAAAACTTAAAATAAAGCTCGAAAATGAGGAACGACAGGTTATTGCCGGAATTGCAAAACACTATGAACCGGAAAATTTAATCGGTAAAAAAGTTGTTGTGGTTGCAAATCTTCAACCAGCTAAACTTATGGGACTCGAATCGAGGGGTATGATTTTAGCAGTTGAATCCGAGGCAGGAGAGTTACAGGTTTTAAATGTTTCTGAAAATGTAAAGAACGGAACAAGAGTTAAATAAAATAAAGGAACGTTATGAAGAAGTTGTTAATTATTTTTTTAGTGCTTTCAGTCTTACCTGTTTTTGCACAAAGTCCGGTTGATAAATTATCAAACAGACTTAAGGCGAAAATAGAAAATGAATCTCAGTTTGCACAACATTTGGTATGGATATATTTTACAGATAAGGGAAATGACCTGGATATATATTATTCGAATCCTCAAGCAGTAGTCAGCAATAAATCTTTGGAAAGAAGAAAAAAAGTATTTGACCATTCAACTTTGCTTGATTTTACTGATCTTCCTGTAAATGATAATTATATAAATAGCCTGGTTCAATACGGATTTGAACTTAGACATAAATCAAAATGGCTAAATTCAGTAAGCGGATTTATTACAAAAAACCAGATAAATCAAATTACATCTCTGCCATTTGTGAAGAGATTAGACATAGTTGCAGGATTTTCAAAACGAGCAGATGATGTTGAATTTAAAAATGATGGTATCGAACAGCTTCCATTACAAATTGACGGAATTCATTCTCTTAACTACGGTAATTCATACACACAGGTTAATCAGATAAATGTTCCGCTTGTTCACGATCTTGGGTTTACAGGAGACGGAATTACAATTTGTGTGATGGATGCAGGATTCGGAAACCTTTCACACGAAGTATTTCAAAGTGTGAATATAGTTGCTATGTATGATTTTGTTAATGGTTCACCGGTAATGGGTTCCAATTCTCATGGAACAGCCGTACTCTCAATTCTTGGTGGTTTTAAAGAAGGACAATTAATCGGACCAGCATTTGGTGCAGATTTCCTGCTTGCAAGAACTGAAGATATTTCAAGTGAAACCCCCGTTGAAGAGGATAACTGGGTTGCAGCAATGGAATGGGCAGACAGCATTGGTGTTGATGTAACTTCAACTTCTCTTGGTTACCTGGATTATGATCCGCCATATCCAAGTTACACATGGGAGGACATGGATGGTAATACAGCAATTATTACAATTGCCGGTGATATAGCTGTTTCGCGTGGAATATTTGTTGTAACATCAGCGGGTAATAATGGTTTTCATTCAACAAGAAATACACTTGGTGCCCCAGCAGATGGAGACAGTATTCTATCCATCGGTGCGGTTAATTCAAGTGGAATCAGATCATCATTCAGCAGTGTAGGACCTACAGTTGACGGAAGAATTAAACCTGATGTAATGGCAATGGGCTCAAGTGTTTATTATGCAACGTTGTCAGGTAACAATTATTCAACCGGAAGCGGTACTTCTTTTAGCTGTCCGCTTGTTTCTGGTGTTGCAGCTTTGCTTTTATCAGCTAATCCTAATCTTGCCCCAATGGATTTGAGAGAAATTTTTTATAGTACAGCCTCAAACAGCTTAAACCCGAACAGGGAATACGGGTGGGGAATTGTAAATGCTCAGGAAGCACTGAACCAGGTGCCTGTGCCTGTTGAATTGACTTCGCTGAACGGTACATATTCGAATGGAATTGTTATTCTTGAATGGGTTACAGCAGCAGAAATAAATAACTACGGGTTTGAAATTGAGAGAAAGAGTGATAATTCAGTTTTTCAAACAATAGGTTTTGTCGACGGCAATGGTACAAGCACAAACCGGTTAACTTATAATTTTACGGATACGGATTTAAAAGAAAGCCGATATTATTACAGATTGAAGCAAATAGATTTTGATGGTACATTCGAATATTCTCCTGAAGTAATGGTTGATATTCCGGCATTAGCTGATTATATCCTACATCAGAATTATCCAAATCCTTTTAATCCTTCGACTAAAATCAGATTTACCGTACCGGAAAGATCTTTTGTAAAAATAACACTTCACGATGTTCTCGGTAGAGAAATACAGATTTTGTTTAATGAAGTATCAGACCGGGGAACTAAAGAATTAGAACTTGACGGCACTTCACTTTCAAGCGGTAACTATATTATCAGAATGACCGCAGGGAAATTTCAAAAAACTCAGAAAATAACACTTCTTAAGTAGATAAAAACACTTCGCCCCCGGTGAATAGACATCGGGGGCAAAGTGAATTTCCATTGATTTTCCTTACTATAATCCATTATATTAACCATTCAATTATTCATTTTTAATCTAAAATCTTGTTTAAACTATAGGAGAAGTAATAATGTTCATTAGATTTAGTTTACTAATCTTCCTCTCTGCTTTTTTATTTATTTCCTGCTCAACCGAACATGCAAATATCGTAGTGGGTGAATTCACTGATTCACAAATCACTATGGCTGAGTTTGAAAAAGCTTATACAAAAAATGCCGGCAGTTTGGAAAAAGCTGAAAATGATAGTTATGATGACTATAAAAACTTTGCTGAACTCTACATAAATTTCAAAATGAAATTGAGAGATGCCAGAATAAGAGGCTATAATCAGGATGAATCATTAAAAGATGAATTAGATGAGTATAAAAGAAAAGTAGGCGCATCTTACATTCTTGAAAAAGATTTAGTTGAACCTGCATTAAAAAAAATATATGATCAAAGGAAAACTGAGGTACGGGCAAGCCACCTTATGCTTAGACCTACACCGGAAAGAGATGAAGCACAATCAAAAGAATTGGCAAATACTCTGTTAGACAGTATAAAAAACGGACTGGCAACTTTTGAGGAATTAGTACAAAGACATTCAGATGACCAGTTCTCAAAACCTAAAGATGGTGATATTTTCTATTTTACAGCGGCACAGTTGCCCGTTGAATTTGAACAAGCCGCGTATAATACACCAGTTGGTGAAGTATATCCGGAAGTTGTTCAAACAAGGTTTGGTTCGCACATAATAAAGGTAACTGACAGGAAAGAAAGAATACCGAAAATCAGCGCAAGCCACATCCTTGCCGGTTATACAAATGAAAACGGGGAGGTCGATTCTGCTGCAGCATTGGAAAAAATTAATTCAGTGATGCAAAAATTAAAGGATGGCGAAGATTTCGCTGAACTGGCAAAACAATATTCTGATGATACCGGTACAAAGGATAACGGCGGTGATCTCGGTTTCTTTGAGCGAAGAATGATGGTGCAGGAATTTGATGAAGTTGCCTTTAACCTTAATGTTGGTGAGATATCGGATATTGTTCAGACCAATTTCGGATATCATATTATTAAACTAAATGAGATAGGTGAAAATCCTTCCTTCGAAGAGGATAAAGAAAATATTAGAAATATCTATAAAAGATTAAGATACCAGGATGATTATAACGCTTTGATTTCTTCGCTTAGAGAAAAGTATAACTACCAGATCAATAAAACTACTATAGAGAGAATTATTGGTTATGCCGATTCAACTAAAATCGGTTCCGAATATCCGCACATGGCTGAAATTGAAAACGAAATAGTTTTTGCCTGTGCCAACAGTGAATATAATTTTTCCAGATTTTACGGTAAACTTAAAGAGGATCCAGCAAATGTTGGAAAACTTTTCACAACAGATTTACTTACCAATGCTGCGGATAAAATCAGTGAGGAAATATTATTAGAAGCTGAAGCGTTAACGCTTGATGAAGTGAATCCGGAGTTTGCAGAATTAATGGATGACTATAAAAACGGAATATTTATTTTCAAACTTCAGGAAGAGGAAGTGTGGAATAAAGTTCAATTAGACAGCATAAAGCTTAAAGAATTCTATGAAGTAAATAAAGAAAAATATGTCTTCCCGGATCGTGTAACCTATACGGAGTTATTCGTGCGTTCGAAAGATGCTGCTGAAGGTTATTATGATGAAATTAAAAACGGGACAGATTTCGATTCATTAGTGGTTAATTTTACAGAAAGATCGGGTCTTAAAGAAAGAAAAGGCAGATACGAGTTACAGGCTGTCGGTTCTTCTGAGTTCTCAACTGCGGTAAATGAACTAAAAGCCGGTGAGTTTACCGAACCGATTTCAAACAGCGGTGGTTTTTCTATTCTAAGGCTGGATGAAAAGCAACCATCAAGAATCAAAACTTTCGATGAAGCCAGAGCTGAAGTTTCGGGTGCATTCCAGGAAGCTGAAAGTAAAAGGCTTGAACAGGAGTACATCCAAAGACTTAAAACAACATATAAACCAGTTATTCATTATAGTGAACTACATAATGCATTTAAACCTGAGAGTAACTAACACAATCATTGCATTATTTCTCATTAACTTTTCGGGCTGCCGTGAAGAAACTGAAGATATTGATTATGTAGCAAGAGTTAATAATTCCTATTTAACCAGGGATGAACTGGCATCCCTGGTTGATACTGCATTTACAAGTGAGGCAAGAAAGAACGAAATAATTACAAAATGGATATATAGAGAATTGTTGTATCAGCAGGCTGAAAAAGAAGGAATATCGAAAAGCAAAGACTTCAAGCAGACCATAAGCCAATCAGAAAAGGAACTTGCCGGTGCTTTCCTGCTTAACAGCTTATTTCAAAATGAATCTTTCGATATTAAACCCGCCGAAATAAAAGCCTATTACGATAAAAATCCGGGTGAGTTCAGACTTCCGTTTGAAACATTTATACTTAACATTGCTGAATTTATTGATGAAGATAAAGCTATCCAGTTCAGAAATATTGCAATTGAAATCGACTGGACAAAGGCTTTGAAACAGTTCAACTCAGACCAGTCAATCATAAATCAGAAATCCGCACAGCTCTATTTAGCATATGAACTGAATCCGGCACCCTTAGCAAGAGTGGTGCATTTATTATACCCGCTTGAAATTAGTATTGTTATTTCCACTAAACCGGGATATTATTCTGTTGTTCAGTTAATAGAAAAATTACCGGCCGGTACAGTTCCCGCATTTGAATATGTAAAACAAGAGGCTTCAGAGCGAGTAACTGCTATAAAAAGACAGGAAGTAATTAATGAATATATTTTGGAGTTATATTCATCAGGTAAAATTGAGATAAAAAATCAGGAATAAAATGAAGATTAAAATAATTCTATTATTAAGTGTTTTTATAATTTCTGCATATCCTCAGGAAGTTTTGGATAGAGTGATTGCAGTTGTTGATAATGAAGCCATCCTTCAGAGTGAACTTGAATTTCAAGTGTCTATTTTTGCTGCTCAGAAGCAGATAGATCCGAACCTGCCCGGATTGAAAGATCAGATCCTGAATTCAATGATAGAAGAAAAACTGATTTATGCACAGGCAGACAGAGATTCTATCGTTGTAACAGAGGAGGAGGTTAACCAGAGAATTGATTACCAGATCGAGACCTTTAAACAGCAATATGGGTCTGTTGCTAACATCGAGAAAATGTATGGTATGAGTATAGAACGCATTAAAAGAGAATTGCGTGATGATGTACGAAAATCACTTATGTCTCAGAGACTGCAGGAGAAAAATTTCGGTACTCTACAATCCACCAGAAGGGAAGTTGAGGAATTTTTCAGGGTTTATCGCGACAGTATTGGTATGATCCCTGAGAAGGTGAACATCTATCATATTTACAGAAATCCCCAGACATCAGAATCAGCAAAATTAGAATTTAAAGAAAAAGCGCAGCAGCTTTTAGATTCTATAAAAGCCGGTGCTGACTTTGCAGAATTAGCAAAACAACATTCGGAAGATCCCGGAAGCGCAGCTCAAGGTGGTGATCTTGGTTTTGTTAAAAGAGGTGTTTTTTATCCGGAGTTTGAAGAAGCTGCGTATAAACTTGAGGCCGGTGAAATATCGGAAGTGATCGAATCACCGATTGGATATCATATCATCCAGCTAGTTGAACGCCGGGGTGAATCAATTAATTCAAGGCATATTCTTATTAAAATTAAAGCAGATGAAGATGCAGATCTACGAACTATTGAATTTCTTACAGAGATCCGGGATAGTATTGTAAATGGCGGAGGAGATTTTGAAGAATTTGCTAAAAGACACAGCCAGGATAAAGAGAGCGCACCCTTTGGAGGCAAGCTCGGAACTTATTATCTCAATCAGCTTGATAAAGCCTTACTCGATATTGTTGGAAAATTGAAAGAAGGTGAAATAAGCCATCCGAGAAGAATTGAATTTGCACCCGGCAGTTATGGCTATCATATAGTATATCTAAAATCCAGGACCCCGCAGCATCAGGCTAATCTTGAACAGGATTATACGGAAATCAAAAAACTTGCTGATGAATACAAGCGTCAAAACGAATATAAACTGTGGATTTCGGAAATCAAAGAAAAAATTTTCTGGGAAATAAGAATATAGTTCTATAATTAAAACGGAAATCACTTGGAAGCAATTAATAATTCAGATACAGATGTTAAACTGGTTCATCAGCTAAATTCAAAAGTTTCAGACATAAAATCAGAGATAGCTAAAGTTATTGTTGGTCAGGATGAGATAATCGATCAGCTTCTGATTGCCTTGTTTTCCAGGGGGCATTGCCTTTTAGTGGGAGTCCCCGGATTAGCAAAAACTCTTTTAATAAAAACTCTTGCCGAAGTGATGGATCTGCAATTCAGCAGGATACAGTTTACACCCGATCTTATGCCAAGTGATATTACCGGAACTGAAATACTGGATGAAGATCCGGCGACCAGGAAAAGAAATTTTAGATTTATATCCGGTCCTGTTTTTGCAAATATCATTCTTGCCGATGAGATTAACAGAACACCTCCTAAAACACAGGCTGCGCTGCTTGAAGCTATGCAGGAACATAAAGTAACTGCTGCCGGCGTAACCTATCAGCTACCGGAACCCTTCTTTGTACTGGCTACACAAAATCCAATTGAGCAGGAAGGAACCTACCCGTTACCTGAAGCACAATTAGACAGATTTATGTTTAATCTTTGGCTTGAATATCCCTCTTATAAGGATGAGGTAAAAGTTGTTCAAACAACTACCAGCGAATACATTGCTGATTTAAAGAAGGTTATTTCCGCAGAAGAACTTATTCAGTTCCAGGATTTAGTAAGAAAAGTTCCTGTTGCAGATAATGTTATTGAGTTCGCAGTAAATATTTCAAATATGACACGTCCAATAAATGGAAACGCTCCAAAATATGTGAAGGAGTGGATTACATGGGGAGCAGGTCCGAGAGCTTCACAATATTTAATACTTGCGGCTAAAACACGTGCAGTAATGCAGGGCAGATTCACTCCCAATATTGATGATGTACGCTTTGCAATGCTTCCGGTTTTACGTCATAGAATTATAACCAACTTCAGTGCAGAAGCTGAAGGAATTTCTTCTGTTGATGTTATCAATAAGATTATTGAAGAGACAAAATAATCGGTTTCAGATATTTGTTAAGAAATAATTAAGATTGGAAACTATAAACAAGCACCTTATTAAATACGTGCTATTTTATAATTCTTAAATGCGAAATAAATTTCCTTTACAAAAGTTTTAACCACTGATGTAACAGGAACTGCAAGCAGCATTCCGAATAAGCCAAACAACTGCCCGCCGGCAATAATCAGAAGTATTATAAGGATAGGGTGAATGTCTACACTCTTTGCGAATACATAAGGCTGAACAAATCCGTTATCGAATGCATACGTTAACATTACTATCAGAAAAATTAATGGTGTCTGTGAAAAATCGCCATACTGAATCAGTGAAATGATAATTGCCGGCACTCCACCTATTATAGGACCCAGGTAAGGTATTAAATGACCAAGACCTGCAATCACTCCTAATGGTAATGCGTTCGGCAAACCAATTAAATAAAAACCAAAACCTATACACACACCTACAAATGTTGCATCAAATATCCAGGCTCTTACAAATCTGCCCAACTGCAGTGATATTCTTTTTAATATCCAATAGGACATTTCAAAGTATTTATTCGGTACAATCTGAATCACCGCCCTCTGAATTTTTGCACTATCCTTCAATAAAAAGAAGGTTATAAAAGGAACTATTACCAGGACAGCTACAACTGAAACAACACTTGAAACAAGTGAAGCAATATTCTCGAATGAACTTACAAGTTGAGATGAAATAAAGTGCTCAATGCGGTTTGAGAGTTCACCTGGCTCATATAGCGGCAGGTAATGGTAGATCGCAGCATCTAAAGATCTTAATTCTTCATTTAATGAAAATCCGACAAGCGATTCAACAAGCTGGTCCATCTGGTAGATAAGTTTGGGTATAACGAACGACAATCCAAGGTATACTAAAAAGCCGAAGCAGGCAAACACCAGCAGGGTTGATGTTAAACGGTTGATACCTTTCTGTTCAATCAGGTGCAGGAAGGGAGCAAATATAAATGCGAGCAGGAATGAAATGGCAAGGATCAGGAAAATATCTATAAGAGTGTAAAAGAGATATACACCCGCAATCAGCATTGCTAAAAGAAGTAATAATCTGACAGACTTTTTATTGAATATTTCAGACATATCAATTAATTATTATTGAACGGCTTCTATTCTTTTAACTCCGGGAACATCATTCAAGATTGATCTTTCAATTCCGGCTCTCAAGGTCATAACCGATAAAGGGCACATTTCACAGGCACCTAACAGTCTTACTTTTACAATTCCATCATCAGATACTTCAACCAATTCAATATCACCGTTATCTGCCTGAAGAAATGGTCTTACTTTGGCTAATGCTTTTAAAATTTCATTTTTCATATACTGGTAATAAGTCAGTGAGAATCCGGACTTATTTGTTGTCTTAAATATCGCTTGAATTAATAATTAAAGCAAATTGATTTAATCATCTTCACCGAGAAGAATTTCAATATTGCCAGGCTTTTCAGAATTTCTTTTATTTACCTGATCAGTAAGGTTGTGAGCTATATCCATAATTATTCCGGATTGATCTGAATCCGGGATATCAAACACTATCGGGATGCCTTTATCGCCGCCCTCCCTAACACGGGCATCTATCGGAATTCCTCCGAGGAAAAAAGCATTAAACTGCTCAGCCATCCTCATTCCTCCACCGCTTCCAAAAATGTCATATTTTTTCCCTGTATCAGGAGCGATAAAGTAGCTCATATTTTCAACCACACCAAGAACCGGTACATTAACCCGCTCAAACATTTTAAATGCTTTGCGAACATCAATTAAAGAAACTTCCTGCGGAGTTGTTACAACAACCGCACCTGTCAAAGGTATGGTTTGAACTAACGTTAACTGAATATCACCTGTGCCCGGAGGAAGATCGAAGATAAGGTAATCAAGTTCACCCCAGTCAACATCGGACATAAACTGTTTAACTGCACCACTGGCCATTGGTCCGCGCCATATAACCGGTGCGTTGTCATCAACGAGCAATCCTATTGATATAAGTTTGATACCATATTTTTCAAGTGGGATCATCTTTACAGAATTTTCTGCCTGATATACTTTTGGTTTTTCATTTATTCCAAGCATAAGAGGTATGCTCGGTCCATAAATATCGGCATCAATTAAACCAACCTTTGCACCATCCTTAGCCAGAGCAACTGCTAAGTTGACTGCTACAGTGCTTTTACCCACTCCGCCTTTTCCGGATGCAACTGCAACCGTGTTTTTTACGCCGGGTAATAAGGCATCTTTTTTCGGATCTTTATGAGTAGAAACAGTCTGGCTCTGTTTAGCCAGAAGATTTACCTCTACATGTTTAATTTCAGAAAAATCTTTTCTGATTGCATCGGAGATCAGAGGAATAATTTCGTTTGCAGCATCTGCTTGCTGAACTGATATTTCTATGTTCAGATTTCCGTTATTACTTTCTAATTTCATTATGGAATTTAATGTTAAGTGATTTGAATCGAATGAAGGATGGTTTACCTTTCTAATCGAATTTAACACGGAGCTTTTTGTAATTTCATTCATCGTATTGCCCTGATTTTTTCTGAATAAGTTTAGTTTCATAATAGTTGAGTATAGATAAGACTGTATACAAAATCAATTCAGATTACAATTTTAATTTTGCAGTTTTTACTTTTGATTTGGAAACGTGATTCATTAACCACTCCTGGCTGTAAATTAGTTTTTCTCCTTCAGCAGGCTTTATCATCGTATATGTTCCATCGGAATTCAATTTCCGGGATTTTATGTTATCCTTAAGTGAATATTTAATAACCGTTTTCATAAGTTCCTGTTTAATTGCCGGATCTTCGATCGGAAAGGCAACTTCAACCCTGCGGTCTAAATTCCGCTGCATCATATCAGCACTGGATAAATATATTTCTTCATCTCCGTTGTTATAAAAATAAAATAACCGGCTGTGTTCAAGATATCTTCCAACTATACTTCTTACTTCAATATTCCCGCTAAGGTTTTCAACTCCGGGTACCAGGCAACATACACCTCTAACTATCAGTTGTATTTTAACCCCCGCATTTGAAGCTTCATATAATGCACAAATTATAACCGGGTCAACTAATGAATTAAGCTTCCAGATTATTTTTCCTTCTATGCCTGATTTACAATTATCAATTTCTCTTTTAATCAGTAATAAAAATTTCTCACGCATATTAATCGGAGAAACAATTAATTTTTTGAATTCTTTTTGTTTAGAATAGCCGGTTAAATAGTTAAATACATCAGCAACATCGCTGCAAATATCAGTATTGCAGGTAAAGAATCCCAGGTCAGTATAAAGTTTAGCTGTTGTAGCGTTATAATTACCTGTGGAAAGATGAACATATCTTTTCACTCCTTCAAATTCTTTACGGACAACTAATGTCATCTTGGCATGAGTTTTTAATCCAACCAATCCATAAACAACATGAACACCAACTTTTTCAAGAGCCCTTGCCCAGAAAATATTATTCTCTTCATCAAAACGTGCTTTAAGTTCAACAAGTACAGCTACCTGTTTTCCCCGCTCAGCAGCTTCAATTAACGATTTAACTATAGGCGAATCAGAACCGACCCTGTATAATGTTTGTTTTATTGCAAGAACATCAGGATCCTTTGCAGCTTTTTTTATAAAGTCTACAACAGGTGTAAATGAATCATAAGGATGATGAAGTATTATATCTTTTTGTTTTAGTACAGAAAAAATATCTTCTTCATCTTCAAAAATTTTGGGCATAACCGGATAGAATGGTTTCTCTTTTAACTGATGAAGCGGAAGTTTATACAAAGACATCACATCACTCATACCCAGCGGTCCGCCAAGTACATGTACATCTTCTCTTTTAATAAGAAGATTTTCCATTAAAGTATCCAGCATAAAATCCGGCATTAGATGGGCAACTTCCAGTCTTACTACATTTCCAAACCTGCGTTGCCTTATATTTTCTTCAATTACACGTAACAGATCATCGGCTTCATCTTCCTGAAGTTCAATATCTGTATCGCGTGTAATTCTGAATCTGTGAGCTTCAATTATGTCCATTCCCGGAAAGAGTATATCAAGGTTCGCTTTTATCATATCCCCTAACCAGACAAATCTTGCTTTGAACTGACCATTACTATTTGCCTTTTTAACCGGGTTAAGTATCTCTTCAATTTCAACCAGTCTTGGCAGAATACTTGGTACTTTAACTCTTGCAAAATGTGATTCACCATTTGGCTTTTTAACCATTACGGCAATACTAAGACTTAAATTTGAAATGTAGGGGAATGGTCTGCCCGGATCGAATGCAAGCGGAGTTAACACGGGGAAAATTTCACGCTTAAAATATTCAGTTAATCCGGATTTTTCATTTTCAGTAAGTTCATCATAATTGCATAAAAAGATATCATTATTTCTAAGCCCAGGTATAATTTCATTTGTCCACAGATTGTATATAATTTTATTAAGCGGTTTTAATAACTTATCAATTTTCTGAATTTGTTCTATGGGTGTAAGTCCGTCAATTGACGGTTCAATAATATTTGCCGCAACCTGTTCCTTTAATCCCGAAACCCTTATCATATAAAATTCATCAAGATTTGAGGAATAAATTGATATGAATTTTATTTTATCCAACAGAGGCAGCTCAGGATCCAGCGCTTCTTCAAGAACACGTTTGTTAAATTCAATCCAGCTTAAATCTCTGTTAAAGAAGTTACCTGGATTATTATATTTTTTAAGTAATTCTTTGCTGTTCATAGTATTGTTTCTTATCAGGGCGCAAATATAACATATTTTGCATCTATTTGCTGTGGAGAAAAACGTCATTGTTGTGACAATCCGCCATCGGAAGAACGCATTGTCCCTAAGATATAAAATAATTATGTGTAAATTTGCACTGGCTTTTTAATTGGGTGCCGCATTCAAACTCAAATTATATCAGGAGGAGTTATGTTGTTAAAACATAAATATCTGTTTATTAGCTTATTGCTTCTTACAATTACAGCTTTCAATCTACCGACTCATGCACAGGCAGCAGCACGCCTTGATTCCCTGAATAACAAATTTGCATTACAATTTCAGATTAGCGATAACTTTAATCTTTCAAGTTTCCAGGGAACAACATTTTCCGGTAAATACAATATCGGACGCAGAAGTGCAGTACGTCTTGGTTTAGCGGTGGATATGAATGATGTTAAATCAGAGTTTACAAATAACCGGCTGGACACTTCAGTTGTATTCAGCGGAAGTTCAGAACAGAATGTGATTGGAATTACTGTAAGGACTCAATACATTCATTATATACCATCTGAACATAACATTGTATTTTTTGTGGGAGGCGGTCCATATATAGGCTACACAAAAGGTACTGCCGAATCAAGTGAAAGCGCTTATTTACCGGAGTATAAGAGAACCCAGAAGATTGACAATTTTATTACCGGAATTGATTTACTGATCGGAACAGAGTGGATGTTTACAGAATATATGAGTCTTTCTGCTGAATACGGGATAAGATTTTTATATAATTCGCGAGAAAGTTCTACCATTGACAATTTCAATGAATACTCCTCTAATGAAACAATTTATCGGATCAGCGGTGGCGATCTTAACTTTGGTTTAACTGTGTATTTTTAAAATGGATTATATTCGTAGGGACAAGGCGCGCCTTGTCCCACGATTGATGATATTTCTTTAATTTAACCTGTCTTTTCCATAATTTTACTATCATTTCAATGGAGAAACAACCTCATCCTAAATCCTTCTCCTTGTGAAGGAGAAGGACTTTTAAATTTCCTTTCCTTACAAAGTTGAAATTCTTATTATTTCCCTCTCCTTACTAAGGAGAGGGATTAAGGGAGAGGTTAAGGAGGCTGTATGACGAAACACTATAACAAAAAGGAACTCAAAGAAACCAGAAGACTCTTACGTAAAAACCAAACCTATACAGAAAAAATTGTATGGATGTATTTGCGTAATAGACAAATGGATGGTTATAAATTCAGACGTCAGTATTCTGTTGACAAATTCGTAATCGACTTTTACTGTCCTAAGTTAAAACTGGCAATTGAGATAGACGGAAGCATACACAACGAAACCGGTCAGAAAGAATATGATATTAAAAGGCAGGAACACCTGGAATCATTCGGAATTAAATTTTTGAGATTAACTAATGAAGAGATTGAAGGAAATCCGAATAAGGCAAGGCTTTTAAGAGAATTGAACATGCAATTAAGGATCTAAACCTTACTTCCTCCAAAAAGCTGGGGAGAAAAGAAGCAGAACCGTAAACAACTCTAACCTTCCGATCAGCATAAAAAAGGTAAGTATCCATTTACTTATATCGGGCAGATCAGCAAAATTACCAACAGGACCAACAACACCCATTCCCGGACCAACATTACCAATACATGTTGCTGCTGCCCCTGCTGCTGTAAAAAAATCCAAGCCAAGTAGTGAAAGCAGCACCGATCCGAAAACAAACAGAAGTATGTATATAATAAAAAATGCCTGGACGTTTGATATGATTTCAGGGCTTACGGATTTTCCATTAAACCGTACAGGTATAACAGCACGCGGATGAATAAGTCTTTTAAATTCAAGTAAACCGTTTTTTAATAAAAGGAAATGCCGGACAAACTTAATTCCGCCTCCGGTAGAACCGGCACAACCGCCAATAAATAACAGAGTGAAGAAAAACATTCTTGAGAATGGAGCCCAGTTTTCAAAATCGGATGAAACGAAGCCTGTTGTGGTTACCAAAGAGGTAACGTGAAACAGGGATTGTCTGAAGGATTCCTCTAATTCAAAGGTATGATGAGGGCGGTGAATAAAGGTTATAATCAGGGTTACACCTATTATAAAAAGTATGTAGAATTTAAACTCGGTGTTTCTCCTGAAGGCATCAAATTTAAGATGCAAAGCAAAATAATGAAGAGTAAAATTCATTCCGGCAAATAACATAAAAACAATAAAAACATATTGAACATATGCAGAATCAAAGTGAGCTGTGCTGGAATTTTTAGTAGAAAATCCGCCTGTTGCCATAGTAGTGAAAGAATGGCATACAGCATCAAAAAGATTAAGTCCGCCAAGCAGCAATAAGAAAACCTCTGTACCTGTAAGAATAACATAAATACCCCAGAGGCGTTTAGCTGTTTCCTTAACACGTGGATGAAACTTATCCTTTGTAACACCGGGCACTTCAGCAGCAAATAACTGCATACCACCAATGCCCAGCAAAGGAA